>CAZVDU010000217.1:0-5664 GCA_964625615.1 uncultured Pseudoalteromonadaceae bacterium
CCTTGTGTTGAACGCAAAGGGTGGCTCCCTATTGCGACCACGCGAGGTGATCGATTGTTTATAGGGTTGTTATCCAGTGCTTTTATGCATCTCATTGCGCTAGGGGCATTAGATGAGGTGAATCTGTATTGGGTATTGGTTGCATGTATTACATGGGTTATTGCGCTGATCAGGTTTGGCTAATAAGTATAAAAAGAGAATACAGATGATAAAACGACACAAAAGTCTTGTTGCTGCGGGAATTGCTTTAGCCTGCCTTGCCGGAAATGTGATTGCCGATGAGGCTGCTGCCAAAGCTTGGTTAGAAAAAGAATTTAAAACATCCACATTAACTCACGAGCAACAACTGGAAGAGATGCGTTGGTTTATTAAAGCGGCTGAAGCTTTTAAAGGCATGTCTATCAATGTTGTCTCTGAGACCATTGCTACGCACGAATATGAATCAAACGTACTAGCGAAAGCCTTTACCGAAATCACAGGTATTAAAATCACCCACGACCTGATTCAAGAAGGTGACGTGGTTGAAAAACTGCAAACACAAATGCAATCGGGGCGGAATATTTATGACGCATACATTAATGATTCTGATTTGATAGGTACGCACTTTCGATACGGTAAAGCAGTGGCGATCTCCGATATGATTGCCGGTGATGCAAAAGACTTAACCCTTCCTACCTTAGATTTGGACGATTTTATTGGTCTTGATTTTACTACTGGTCCGGATGGAAAAGTCTATCAGTTACCTGATCAGCAATTTGCTAATCTCTATTGGTTTCGGGCGGATTGGTTTGAACGTGACGACTTGAAAGCACAATTTAAAGCGCGTTATGGCTATGATTTAGGTGTCCCGGTCAATTGGTCGGCTTATGAAGACATTGCCGAGTTCTTCAGCAAGCACGTTAAGACTATTGACGGCGAGACTGTCTATGGACATATGGATTATGGTAAAAAGGATCCCTCACTCGGGTGGCGATTTACTGATGCATGGTTTTCTATGGCTGGCGCAGGCGATGCTGGGATCCCGAATGGCGTGCCTGTTGATGAATGGGGCATTCGGGTAGAAGGTTGTAGCCCGGTGGGTTCCAGTGTATCTCGTGGTGGCGCAACAAATGGCCCAGCGGCTGTTTACGCTACACAAAAGTATGTTGACTGGTTACGTGATTATGCGCCGCCCGAAGCGCAAGGGATGACGTTCTCCGAAGCCGGCCCTGTGCCTGCACAAGGCAATATCGCTCAGCAAATATTCTGGTACACGGCTTTTACGGCCAGTATGAATATAGAAGGTTTGCCTGTAGTGAACGATGACGGTACACCTAAGTGGCGTATGGCTCCTTCACCTAAAGGCCCCTATTGGCAAGAAGGTATGAAGTTAGGTTATCAGGATGCTGGTGCTTGGACTTTCTTGAACTCGACACCTGATAAAAGACGTTTGGCGGCATGGCTGTATGCGCAATTTACGGTATCGAAAACCGTATCACTTAAAAAAACACTGGTCGGATTAACCCCAATTCGAGAATCAGATATAAATTCTCAAGATATGACGGATGTGGCCCCACAGCTAGGAGGCTTGGTCGAATTCTATCGCAGCCCAGCACGCAAACAATGGACACCAACAGGCACCAATGTACCCGACTATCCCAAACTGGCACAGCTATGGTGGAAACATATTGCAGAGGTGGCAAGTGGCGAAACAACGGCTCAGAAAGCCTTAGATAACCTCGCAAAAGATCAAGATCGTGTCTTGCAGCGACTTGAGCGCGCTAAGATTCAGGGGGAATGCGGTCCTAAGTTGAACAGACCCAAAAGTGCAAAATACTGGCTAAATCAACCCGGTTCGCCGAAAGCGAAATTAGCGAATGAGAAACCCAAAGGGCAGACCATTGCTTATGCTGAATTACTGAAAAGTTGGCAAAACTAGGTTTGCCACTGATATTTACCACACAATAACAAGAGAAACAGGTATGAATAATCACTTAATCTTATGGCCACTGTTAATCCAAGTATTGCTGACGTTGGCTATTTTTATTGTTTTAGCGAAACGTAAAAAACAGTCTATTGCCGATGGCACTGCTGACAGGGAAAAAGCCGCGCTGGATAACAAAGCTTGGCCTGTTGATGTCGTGAAGGCTTCTAACAACATCGAAAACCAATTTCAAACGCCTGTACTTTTTTATGCGCTGTGTTTGGCGTTTGTAGCTAATCAAGGTGTAACTGCTATCACCTTAAGCTTGGCCTGGGTCTATGCCGTTAGTCGTATTGCTCATGCTGTCGTTCATGTTGGCTCTAATAATGTGCCTAAGCGCCTACGTTATTTTATGATTGGCGTTGTGAGTTTGATTGCTATGGCGGTTATGCTGGGTGTTCAACTGGTAACTTTCTAATTTCCTGTTTTATTGAACTTATGGATAGAATGCGAGAAATGAAAAAAATACAGCGCCCTGTGAATGTGCATAAATCCTATCATGCACATGTGTACTTTGACGAAGCGACTTTGGTTTTTGCCATTCGTTTATGTCATGACGCGGGTGAGAAGTTTAGTTTACCTGTAGGACGAGTGCATGAACGTAATGTTGGGCCACACCCGATGTGGAGTTGCCAAATCAGTTTTGGTAAACAACACTTTGATGAGTTGATCCCTTGGTTGGATAAAAATCGTCAAGGGCTGACAGTTTTTGTGCATGGGATTACTGGCGATGATCTTAAGGATCATACTGATTATGCTTATTGGCTGGGTGATAGTGTGGAATTAAAACTGACTATTTTTAGTTGATCTTTATACGTTGTGTTAATGGTCATTGGAAGATCATTGGTGAGGCCATTCTCAGGTGACAGATACTACTTTTCTATAATTGCTAATAAGTTTACTTTTAGTAATAGTGAGTCTTATCAGCCATGGCTGATATTAATAACCAATTAGAACAATAATAGGATACTGCGATGAACAAAGTTATACATATTATTTTGGCAATACTCTTACCACCAGTTGCTGTTTTCTTAAAAAGCGGCGTAGGCAAAGATCTGTTTATCAACATTGTACTTTGCATCTTCTTTTTTATTCCTGGTGTGCTTCATGCTTTATGGTTGATTACGAGGTAGCACTGCTAACTCATGCAGCGCATGACTGCGCTGCATGAGTAGAGTATTGACATTGAAGCCTGAGGCTATGTCTTTTGTTGATAAACAGGTGATGGCTGGTTAAATGATGAGTGTGGAGCGTAGTGCGTGTTTAGAGTCTTGCTATTTGCTTTGATGATGTTGCCTTTGGAGAGCGTTTCTTCTGCAGAACCAGATACTATAGAGAACAAGCATATAGGTTGGCATAGTGACTTTGAAACCAAGCACCTTAACGATTGGTCGTATTTGCTTAACCCACAAGGTATTCAAGTGCTTCCTCACCCTACTTTGCTAAATCAACATGCTGCGAAAGTGACCATCGTTGGTGAACAGGACTACTTATGGCAAGGTAATGTTGATTTAAACAGAGTCGAGTTACAGCATAAGCCCAACCAAACAATAGAAGGTGATATTCATAAACTTACCTTTATGCTACCCAAACTGTTTACCGAAGACACACATCAGATTCTTTATTGGGAGTCTGATAAAACCTATCGCCAGAGCTTTAGATTGCAGGTCAATGGCAATCGGTTGAGTTTATATTCAGCACTATTGGAACAAGAAGTCTGGCATTATATCAAGCTGGAACCTGAGCGATGGTATAAAGTCAGCTTGTTAATTTCTTGGTCCACGGATCAAGGTACTGTCTCTGTCGACATTGATGGTGTTGGTGGGGCGTACGATATGCCTACCCTTGTTTCTGAAGATGAAAACATGTTTGTGCAAATGGGTATATTACGCCGACAAAGTGATATTGAAGAAGTCATTTGGATAGATAACGTCACTGTTGAGTCATCGCACTAGTAACTGGTAATCTAGGTGGTGACATATTAAGAGAGCGCGCAGAGCTTTGGTAGACAGTGCAATAAAATTAAACCCTAAAGATATTCGTGAGTTTGCAGAGAAATCTGACCTTAAAGGTGCATGGCTACTCGGGTTTAATTGGTTCCTGATAGCCTGTGCTTTTGCATTGCCTAGTTTGTGGCTGAACCCAATCACTATCATTGTAAGTATGATTATTCTTGCAAACCGTCAACTCGGTTTAGCCATATTAATGCATGAATGTTCTCATTATTCACTGTTTAAAACGCATAAGCTGAACCAAGTGCTTGGCAAAATTTTCTGCGGCGCTCCAGTTTTGGCGAACTTAGATGGTTATCGTACATATCACTTAAAACACCACAAAGACGCCGGTACAACGGATGATCCGGATTATCCAAACTATAAAAACTACCCTGTAACCAAACAGAGCTTAGTGCGTAAAGTCTTAAGAGATTTTACGGGCTTAACGGGCATAAAAACTCTTTATGCTTTGCTGCTTATGAATGCAGGTTTGTTGTCGTACGATATGTCTTATCAGTCCAATGCGACTGATAAGAAGCTGCATGTTTTACAAATTATGACTAACCTAGCTAAGAGTCTTGCCTTGCCATTGATTGTGCATTTGAGCTTGTTTGCAGTATTAGCTTCGTTGGGGAATGCTTGGCTCTATTTGTTGTGGTGGGTGAGCTATTTCACGATTTATATGTTTATTATCCGTATTAGGAACGCCGCTGAACATGGCAACGTACCTGACTTATTGGATAAAAACCCGTTGAAGCATGCACGAACAACTTATGCCAGTTGGTGGGAACGCCTTATCTTTGCCCCTAACTATGTTAATTATCACCTAGAACACCACTTACGGCCCAATATTCCCTGTTATAACTTGAAGGCTTTCCATCATTATTTATGTGCAAAAGGGCATATGGAAGATGTTAAGGTAGCTCAGGGGTATATGGATGTTATACGGCAGTTAACTATCCAGGCGGACTCTCTTTCTTCAACATGAATAACAATAACTAAGAACATAAAACTATGCGCTTTCTTATCTCAATAGCTCTATTCCTATTCCCTTATATCGTTTTGGCTAAAGGCGAACTGACTCCGAATATTCAAATCGACAGTGAAGTACTCGACTATAAGTTACAGTATCGGGTCTATACGCCAGATGAGAGGTTGGCGACGGATAATATGCCTGTTCTTTTTGTAACGGATGGCCCTGGTTACATCAACCGGGGGCGGATGAACAAAGTTGCCGACCGTTTGCTTGAAAAGTCTCGCATTGAGCCTAGTATTATCGTTTTTGTAGACCCTAGAAATCCTGAGGACCCAGGTGAAAACCGGCGAAATGAGCAATTCTTTTGCAATGAGGACTACCTAAACTTTTATAAGCAAGAACTTATTCCACAGCTTGAGCAAGATTATCCAATTGCCAAAAATAGAGAGTCTCGGAGTATTTTGGGTGTATCTTTTGGTGGCTTGAATGCAGCGTGTTTTGGTCTGTTAGGTTCAGATACATTTTCAGGCATAGCCATGCACTCACCAGCTAATCATCCTGTTAAAACGTTGCTACCGGCATATCAAGAAGCAGAAAAACTGCCTTTACGCTTCTTTATGAGTACAGGCGTGCCTAATGACAACACTGCGGCAAATCGTAAATTCAGAGATGTTCTGAAGGATAAGAACTACCCGATAGAGTATATAGAAACTGATAAAGGCCATAATTGG
>CAZVDU010000218.1:0-5634 GCA_964625615.1 uncultured Pseudoalteromonadaceae bacterium
GCATCTATGGGAGGCATGATCGCACAAATCATTGCTATACAGCATTCCCAAAAAGTCAGGAGTTTGACGTCTATTATGTCCACAACGGGCAATAGGAAATTACCGCGCCCTAGAGCAAAGATGGCAAAAGCATTATTAAAACGTATGCCAAAAACTCGCGAACAATACCTAGAAAATGCTATTCAGTTATGGAAATTATTGAACGGCGACATTATGCCTTTTGAAGAAGACAGAGTGCTTCACATTGTGAGTAAAGGCTATGACAGACAGTTTTTCCCGTCAGGAATATCACGTCAGCTGCATACAATCATCTGTGCTAAAGACAGAACCAATGCTCTAGCAAAAATCATAGCGCCAACATTGATTATTCACGGGGATAACGATCCTTTGGTACCAATAGAAGCCGGTTATGCAACCGCAAACGCTATAAGTCATGCAGAAATGGAAGTGATTAAAGGTATGGGGCATAACTTACCACCACAAACCTGGGAACAAATTATTGGTCGTATCGAAGGTATTGCGAAAAATGCTTAACAGTATTGGGATTCAAACAACCGCAAAGTGACCGATTAGGCGGTATATAAGGTTATTCGGGTATAGTCATCAAAAATCCCAACTCTGTTGTTCAATATTACCTGCATCAGCTAATTCTTTTTTGTCCTTTCCTTGTGCGCGCTTTTTCCTCATCCAACTTATTTTGACGACTGCACGTTTAGCACTATCATCTAACTGATTCCAATACAGTCTTTCTTCCCTAGAACGAAAACATCCCAAACAGAAACCTTTAGGCCCTGATTGGCAGACACCAATACATGGACTAGGGATTTCATAGAATTCAAGTTGCTTCATTCAAACCTTACAAGTCAAAGGACAGCTATAAAAACGTCAATAACCACCAGAATTATACTCAATGAGACCCGATAATCACCTATCTCATTCTTAAGAATAGCATCTTCAGTTTTTCATCCACCACAACTGCTTAATTTACGAATCTATCCAATAAGCAATAAATCATACCGGTGATAGAAACAACATATATACCGATTGGTTAAAACAATTGACAATGTGATGAACACTAGAATAAAACACTCCTCGATTTCACAGTAATATTAAGCTAATAGGAAACAAATAAGGCGCCAGTTATTTATACAGATTGGTACTCTATCTGCTATAATATTGCCGCTCAATTTTTCGCACATTCTTTAGTAAGGCATTAAAACGTATGTTTGATTTGATCACTAGCCGAGACAGTAACGTCAAAAACGATGTTCTCTCCGGCATTACTGTAGCGCTTGCGCTAGTGCCTGAAGCGGTCGCATTTGCTTTTGTTGCAGGCGTTGAACCCATGGTTGGGCTATACGCAGCTTTCATGATGGGGCTTATCACATCAGCTATCGGTGGACGCCCAGGTATGATATCCGGTGCAACAGGTGCGATGGCAGTTGTTATGGTCGCGCTCGTTGCACAGCATGGTGTTCAATATTTGTTTGCAGCCGTTATTCTTGCAGGTCTCCTTCAGGTGTTAGCCGGCGTTTTCAAGCTTGGTAAGTTTATCCGCTTGGTCCCCTACCCCGTTATGCTCGGGTTTGTAAACGGTTTAGCAATTGTTATCTTCCTCGCACAATTAGGGCAATTTAAGATTATAGATGCCTTAGGTAATTCGGTTTGGATGCAGGGTAGTATGCTTTATATGATGTTAGGTTTAACCATACTGACTATGGCAATTATCTTCTTTTTACCCAAATTGACTAAAGCTGTACCTGCCTCTCTTGTTGCTATCGTTAGTGTAACATTACTCGTACACGGTTTAGATTTAGAGGCAAGAACGGTCATCGATTTTGTACGTGATATGCTTCCTGCTGATCAAAAGGCTACAGCAACATTGGCTGGGGAGTTACCTTCTTTCGCGGTACCAATAGTGCCCTTTAACCTTGAGACACTCTATATTGTTTTGCCAACGTCTATCATTCTCGCCTTAGTCGGTCTTATTGAATCTTTACTCACCCTATCACTTATTGATGACATGACCGACACTCGCGGCCACGGCAATAAAGAATGCTTCGGCCAAGGCGTTGCTAATACTGTTAATGGGTTCTTTGGCGGCATGGGCGGTTGTGCCATGATCGGTCAGAGCATGATCAATATTAACTCAGGCGGTCGCGGCAGGCTTTCCGGTATTACTGCTGCACTTGTTTTATTAGCTTTTATTTTATTTGCAGCGCCACTTATTGAGAAAATCCCTCTAGCTGCGCTAGTAGGTGTTATGTTCATCGTCGTAATTGGTACATTTGAATGGGCCTCTTTTAGAATACTTCGTGGTGTTAACAAAGAAGATGCGGTTGTTCTGATTTCTGTAACAGGCATAACAGTTATTGCTGATCTTGCTATTGCGGTTGTCGTTGGCGTTATCATGTCTGCACTGGTGTTTGCATGGAAACATGCGACACATATTCATGCTAAAACCCATACTGATAACGATGGCTGGAAGGTTTATGAGATGGAGGGGCCATTATTTTTTGGCTCAGTGCTTCACTTTAAAGACCTGTTTGACCCTAAGGAAGATCCTCAAGACGTTGTGATCGATTTTAACGAATCACGCATTTGGGATTCATCAGGCTTAGACGCTTTGGATAATTTAGCCGATAAGTATCAAGAGCAGGGCAAAACACTGCATATTCGTCATATTAGTGAAGAGTGTCGAAATCTGATGAAGAAAGCAGACAAGTACGTTGAAATGAATGTTAATGAAGACCCCCGTTACCACGTTGCAACTGACGCATTGGATAACTAACAGTTAATAGCTAGGCGTATATCAAAAGCGCCTAGCTCTTCATTACCTTTTTGATCACAGAGAATAATGCTGTGACACTTTTTTTCTATGTCTAATCCTAACAATCCATACGTAGGTGATTGACAACAGAAACATCAACATTTCCGTTCAAAAAAGATTGATAGAGCGCTTCAACATCTTCTACACCATTGACCTCTTTGACGTCTAGCAATGGTTTTATATGTTTCGCAAACGTTAACCAGGCTTTAGCATAAGCTTGATTAAACGCTTCTGCTCCCCACTCTTCCCTGCGTTTAGCAACGTGACTGGGGGCAAAGAAAAACTCGCGCTGAATCGCTTCATCAGACAAACCTTGACTCAAAGTTTGGTTTTGCCAGTCGGTAGCACCAACTTGGATAACACGAGCTAAACGCCCTGATTGGCGAGCATATTGATTTACCAACTCAGCGTTACCAGCAAAGTCAACGAGCCATGATTGTTTTGCTTCTGATAGTGATGAGAAACTATCATAAGCAACAACTTTATCGAAACACCCTAAGGTCTCAACAAATTCAACATTACCTTTCGACGTTGAACCGATAATATTAACCTGAAGGCCACGTTCTTCTTTCAGAGTTTTCATTAGGAAAGCGGCACCATAGGCCGTTTTGCTTGAAGCGCTGGTGAACACAATATCACTAACATCGCTAGTAACGATTTGATTCAAGTAGTCATCTAGAATAAATGACGTGATATAGAGAGGTCTAAAGTTTAAGTCCCAGGCTTCTTGGTCAGCTTTATAGCTGATATCAGTAGCACAACGGCTATAATTATCGTAAACAGGGGAGTTGCTGACTCGCCAAGGTGAACAATCTCGTAAACCATATTGATTCACTTTATCAGCGGTTATAAGAAGATGCGTCGCCATTGGGAAGTAACCAAAATACTTTTCACCCATTGGCACATCGAGATGGTTAGATGCAACAACAACACCGTACCCCCAAACAGGCACCTTCCCCCAACCTTCATCGGCAGGAAAAAAGCCCCAATATTTCATCTGCTCTCCCATACTGGCATAGGTGATATTGTTCGCTGAAAAGCCAAATGACTCAATTTCCAAGACAACCTGATCTTTTTCAAGCGACTCCGACGGAATCGTCTTATCAATAAGTCGCGTTTTATTAATTTGCTGTTTATCGACCCATAACTCTTGGATAGCTAACGTCATTATCATCTCCTGATGGCTGTTTATAGTCATCATATAGTTAGCTGTATAAATAACATACTCACTGTTACTTATTTAACAAATTAAGGTTTGGTTATATCTGGATAGGTTGCTCCTTAGTATTCAACAACTCAAGCAAGCACGCAAAAAAAAGCAGCGATAAACGCTGCTTTATTCAACTCAAGTTTTATTGAGGGGCTACTATTTTTTCTTAGCCTTTGGGTTTGGCAAATCTGTGATACTACCTTCGTAGATTTCTGCTGCTAAACCAATAGACTCGTTCAATGTCGGGTGAGCATGAATAGTCAATGCTATATCTTCAGCATCGGCACCCATTTCAATGGCTAAGCCAATTTCGCCTAACATTTCGCCAGCATTAATACCAACTATTGCTCCACCGATAACACGACCGGAATCTTTATCGAAGATCAGTTTAGTCAAACCTTCAGTGCGCGCAGAGGCGATTGCTCTACCTGATGCGGCCCAAGGGAATGTTGCTGCTTCATAGTTAACTTTTTGCTCTTTTGCTTCTTTTTCTGTTAAACCTACCCAAGCCATTTCTGGATCGGTATATGCTACAGAAGGAATGCCACGAGGATCAAAGTAGTGTTTCTTACCAGCAATAACTTCGGCAGCAACATGACCTTCATGAACCGCTTTGTGCGCAAGCATAGGTTGGCCAACTAAATCACCAATAGCATAAATATTATTAACGTTAGTACGCATTTGCTTATCAACATCAATAAAACCACGATCTGTGACTGTCACACCAGCTTTCTCAGCATCGACCAATGAACCATTGGGGCGACGTCCTACCGCGACGAGTACTTTGTCATAACGAACGGCCTCAGTGGGCGCTTGCTTGCCTTCGAACGTCACGTACAAACCATCATCTTTAGCTTCAACAGCCGTTACTTTGGTCTCAAGCATAACGTTAAATTTATTCTTAACGTACTTCTGATAGACCTTAACGATATCTTTGTCAGCTGCTGGAACAAGCTGATCTAAAAACTCAACAACATCAATCTGAGAACCGAGCGCTTTATACACAGTTCCCATTTCAAGACCGATAATACCGCCTCCTAATACCAACATTTTCTCTGGAATGTCAGCCATTTCCAAAGCGCCAGTTGAATCAATAACACGAGGATCGTCATGAGGGATAAAGGGCAACGTTACTGGCTCTGAGCCTGCAGCAATGATTGCATTGTCAAAAGTAATGGTGGTTGTGCCATCTTTGCCTTCAACGGTTAAGGTATTTGACCCGGTAAACTTACCGTACCCTTGTACATGCTTTACCTTACGCATCTTAGACATGCCTGATAAGCCTTTAGTCAACTGACCCACGACATTATCTTTCCAACCACGAACCTTGTCTAAGTCGATTTGTGGTTCACCAAAACTTACACCATGAGACGCCATATCTCTCGCGTCATCAATGACTTTAGCAACATGTAGTAAGGCCTTTGAAGGAATACAGCCAACATTCAAGCAAACACCACCCAGTGTTTCTCGAGCATCGACGATTACAGTTTCTATTCCTAAGTCAGCTGCTCGAAATGCCGCTGAATAACCACCAGGACCTGCACCTAAAACAACTAACTGAGTCTTAATCTCACTCATTACTGACCTCAAAATT
>CAZVDU010000219.1:0-5596 GCA_964625615.1 uncultured Pseudoalteromonadaceae bacterium
CTAATTTTGAATAAAGTTGAACATCATCAATGGCAAACTTATCGGTAAACTGAAATTCCTCATTCACCATTTGTTGTTCGGCATCGATATCGGATAGCTGCTGCAATTGCTGTGCTTGGCTTTTGGCTATATCTTGTGCTAGAAGGAACATTTCGATTTCTTGCTCACGACTATCTTTGATTAACTTATCTGGATCAAAGCGAGCAACAACGTCTCCCTTTTTTACAAAGCTATTCTCTTCAGCTAGCCAAGAAATCGTCATGGACTGCCGGCCTGGTGCTGTAATTGGCTGTGCTTGTTCCGATTCTAATTCGCCAAATGCTGGTACGATGACGTCAAAATCTCTAAGTTTAACTTCATAAGTCGGTAAGCTTAGTTTGCTTTCTGAACATGAAATCAACGATAGAGTGATTGAAATTATTACGACAAACTTACTTAATGAAGCGGTCATCCTTGTACCTCTGCTATAGTGACTCTTGCTTTCATACCCGGGCGCATAATACTTTGCTCTGTCTCGTCTAAGATGATTGTTGCGTCGAAAACGACTTTGAGGTTATTTTGTGATTTATGCCTGTAAGCTTGGCCCAAAGATACTATTTCACCTGCAAAAGGTCGTTCAGGGTATGAATCGAGCGTTACTTTGACTGCTTGACCTATTTTTAAAGAGGATGTGTCGGATTCGTCAAATTCTGCCTTTACCGCTAATTGATCGGTAGATGGCAGCGTCATTATCGTTGTTCCTTGCGATATAGTCTCACCAATAGCTGGCTTGTTGCCTTGCCAATTGGCTTGATAAACAACTAGGCCTTCTTTGGGTGCTTTGATAATCAATTTAGCGATGCTGCTTTCTAACTCAGAAATGCGGCGACGGACGCCTGATACTTTACTCTTGCTGACTCGGTCATTAACCCGTTTACTATCTTCATGTTTGACTAAGCTCGCTTCAGCTTGAGTTTTAATCCGTGTTGCTATTTCATAATCTAGTTGTTGTTTATCTCTTTCTATGGCAGAGCGTGACTCATCTGTAATGGCTACTTTGCGTTGTGCACGATCATATTCCATATCAGCTTCTGCAAGCTCTAATACTAAATCCTGCTGCTTTGCATTGTCGTCTAATGTTTGTTTTTCTTGTTCTTTGATTGCAGCGGCAAGCTTACTTCGCTCATCAAAGAGCCAGCTCTCAAGTTGTTCAGTATCAAGCTTTACGATCACATCATCTTTCTTAACGAGGCTATTCTCCGGCACCAGATATTGGATTTTGTATTGCCACATCCTATTAATGCTAGGAGGACCAATAGTTGCTTCTTTTAGAGAAATTAGCTCTGCTGGAGCTTCAATTGCTGCATTAATAATGACGGTATTAACGGCCTCATCACTTTGTTCTGAGCAACCCGCGATAAGTGTGAAAAGAAAAGGTATAGCAACGCGTTTCATATCAATTCCTCACCAATGAATCTGTTAAGATCCTGACACTCATACCCGGTAGCAAATTCTCAGTAGGCATTTGCTCAAACTTAATCAAAAATGGGTAGTACGAGCTGTTACTCCATTGCTCTTTATCTTCTGTCTGTTTGGATAAGTTGGTAATCTGCCCTCTATAAGTATGCTCTGGGTAAGCATCCAAAGATAATGTGACGGACTGGCCTTCGCTTAGGTTATCGACGTCTATCTCATGCACCCAACTTTCGACTTGGAAATCAGAAATAGCTTGAATCTCTGCAACTTTCCACCCAATTTGTACATTGGTGCCTGAGGAAACTTTTTTGCCATTCCAAGGGTGCATTGCATGTTTGATTGGACCTTTAACCGCGGCTGTAACATTTAACTTAGTGAGCAGGTTTTCCTGGTACTGAATGTCTTCTTCAATTTTTAATAATTGGATCTTTTGTTTCTCTAATTCAGTTTTGTTTTCTTTCTGCCTAAATAAGAACTTTTGCTCAGCCTTAAGTTTGTTTAATAATGCTCTTTCTAACGTTAATTGATATTGGCCTTTATCATATTGGCTGATTTCTGATGCAGGAATAGAGGCTTCTATTGAAGCTTTCTTAACTTCTAGCTTAGCGACTTCAAAGGCGTTTTTGTCTTCTTCTAGAGCAAGCGATAATTCTAATTTCCTTTTTTCGAGTTTTTGCAACTCATCTTCAAGCCTGTCTCTGTTCTGTTCTAATTGACTTTGAACAGCTGCTCCGTCAAAAACGGCAACGGGATCACCGACATCGACTATCTTTCCTTCTTCTTCCATCCATTGCACTTGGATTTGCCAATTGTCAGTGCGCGGGGCAGTAACAGTTTGTTTGTCAGCTGAAGTTATTTGCCCAGTTAATATCAACGGAGACGCTATTGATAAATGTGAAACGAGTAATAATGTAGAAAAATATATTTTGTTCATCCGTTGTCCTTCAGTACTTCGCCGTCACGCATAGTAATCTGTCTACTGGCGTATGCAGCAATATCGTCTTCATGCGTTACCATAACAATAGTTTGGCCGCTTCTTTGTAGTTCAGTCAAGAGAGCCATGATTTCTTCAGACGTTTTGCTATCTAGATTACCTGTTGGTTCATCTGCAAGTATCACTTTAGGCTTGTTAATTAGCGCTCGAGCAATAGCTACCCGTTGACGTTGACCACCCGACATTTCAAAAGGTTTGTGATTTTTACGGTGCGATAATCCAACGCGATCAACCAGCTCAAGTGTTCTTTCCATCGCTTCGTTTTCGTCAATAGCCGTGTATCTTAGTGGTAGCATAATATTACCAATAACATCGAGTTTAGGGAGCAAATGGAATGTCTGAAATATAAAGCCGATATTCTGGTTTCGAATTTTCGATAATGTGTCGTCGGACAGTTGCGCTACATCGTCGTTATTCAAAAGGTATCGACCTGACGTTGGTGTATCAAGGCAACCAAGGACATTCATCAAAGTTGACTTACCTGAACCTGAACTGCCCATGATAGCCACAAACTCATTTTGTCTGATCTCCATGGACACATTGTTTAAAGCTGTGACTGTCTCATCACCGTTATGAAATGTCTTACTTACTTGTTCTAATAAAATCATGCTAGGTTCTTGTTCACTATTATAATTACATCCATGAACGCTGAGTTGACTCAATTTGATAAAGTGCCGTATCAACTAGTTTTATAGCTTCCAATTGCTTAATAAAAGGGACGGTGACAACACCTGATGCTAACACGAATTCTGCATGGGCTAATTTTAATCTGCGCATAAATAAACTCTGCTTAAAGCCTGTTTGTTGAATTTTAAACACCGGGATACAGTAATAATTGATACCGATTAGACCTTTGCGAATATACAAAAATTGCTCATCAACATGATATCCCCAGCGCTTCCAGCGTAAAGCCACGAGTGCACATGATGCAATCAAAGCCATAAGGCTAATCGTGGCTAATTGATATTGTTGCTCATAAAGTAAAATGGCAATAATTGGTAGGAAAATTGGAAACAGCCGAAAGAGTATGCTTCTTGAGATAAACCGCTTCTCGATAGGCGCATAACCTATACAAGCCATTTTATTACCTGGCATAGCATCATCAATAATTGTTTGACACTCCTCACTTGTGATCGACGGGACTGTTAACTTGTGATGCCCTACTGCTACTCCTCCTTGTTGCTGTAATTGGCTTTTCTGTTCGAAAACAAGGTTCATGCGACCGAGTAAACTATCTAACCAATCTTGTTTCCTAACAGCGATTTGAATGCGAGAGGTTTTCATACTGACTTCTCGCTTCGTTAATAGCCCGCTGCGCTGGATGTAACGTTCGCCTGTTTTGCTGAGTGTAAAACCATAAAACATGATAATTGCACCAACAATTGAAAGTAATGTCATTGTCAAAACGATAATAAATGTCGCGACGATGAGAAAGATGGCAATTTGCCATACAGGAGTAGTGGATTGGTCTATTAGCGTGTCAATGTCTATGCCAAGTTGGTTCAGCCAAGAAACAATAGATGATGAGATGTTATTGTAAAAGGGAGCTAGTGCCGCGAGAAGAATCCAAACCCTATTGCTTGTTACTCCATGTATAATAAGGTCAGAAATACTCCTTCTATTCAGAACGGTTTCGGTATTAATATTGGCGGGCTGTTTTTCACTATCCAGTAATGGGCTTTTGGCGTTTATATCCTCTTCTGCTTGCTCTGCGTAGCTTAATATTTGTTCTTTTAAATGGTAAGCATCTTTGGTATGCATTGCTACGATCTGTGCTTCTTTACCCGACGACCCAGCAGTATCGAGTTCGACACAGCAATAGTCGAAGGGGCGGTAATAAAAGGGCTGTTCGAACTTAACATTTTGAATACGTGTAAAAGGTAGGTTTAAATGCTTTTTAGATACTACGCCTGATCGGATTTCAACAGATGTTTGGTTAAGTCGAAAACGATAAAAGAAAAAGCTTAAAGCGCCGTAACCTATCGGTAATGATAATAGTCCCAGTAAACCAAAAGCACCTAAAATAGGATGCTCTTTGAGCGTTGAGTAGCCAGCAATAAAAGCGGGAGCTAGGTAAATGACGTTACCCATAGTGTGTTTTATTGTACTTGCAGCAAAGTATAAAACGGCAATAGGTGACAATGACAACCACGAGTTATTTTTGATTGAAATCTCGGTAGCACCTGAGTCTTTGGAATATGATTCCAGTTCTTGATCAGGCATTGTCGGTTAAGTCCTGGTTTTCAACAATATCTTGTACCTCCACGTCCTTGTTTTCCTTGTGTTGTAGAATATGTTGTCTTAACTGCATGGCTTTTTCACGTTTAAGACCAGGAATAGCAAAAGTATAGCTAACGCCTCCGGCGCTAAAAACTTGTAATTTTGCTAATCCTGTATACCTATCGATTGGCCCTTGCTGCACTTCTACATGTTGTATTCGCCTAAGGGGTTGAGTCACTGTTTTTCTATAAATTAAACCCGATGTATAGCTAATGTCTTTTTCACGTAAGGCATAACTTTTTAATGGATCGGCTAACGTCCGATAGAGTAAATGACATCCGCCGAGAAAAAATACGGTTATAACAATATAAGTCGCATGTTCTGAATAAGCTAGCTCCGACAATACCGATGGTTGATAAACTAACACTGCTGTAATTGCCGTTAACAAAATGGTTGCCCCAGCAGAAATTAATCGGTTGTTAATTCTATATTGCTTATCGAGAGGGCTCGAAGACAGCTCAGAAACACTGGGAAGAGTTTCGACTTCAATAGCGTTGTTAGTAAATGTCTTTGTTTGCATGAAGGTCCTTGTTCAACAATACGAATCAAAATAGCGATCGCATTAAAACACATCGTACTAGGTTTTTGATATACCAAAGACCAATAGACGCTAGAATATTGCGTATATTTGCAGCTGCCTTAGTGAAAATAGAACGAGGATCAGGCAAAATCCACCTCAATTATTTTTGAGTTGACGTGAATATGACAAATATAGGTTTATTGGGTGCCAATGGGCGCATGGGAAGAGCAATTATTGATGCAATTTCTCAAGATCATGATTCAGAATTAGTAGCAGCATCCGTTAGAGCTGATTCGCCTTTAATTGGCGTTGATTCAGGCACATTGGCAGGCTTGGATAAAAATAAC
>CAZVDU010000220.1:0-2741 GCA_964625615.1 uncultured Pseudoalteromonadaceae bacterium
ACAGACAATTAGCCAATGGTGTCGCCGATGCATTTGTCCATGTATTAGAACAATATTTGACCTACCCAGTTAACGCTATGGTGCAAGACAGATTTGCTGAAGGCATTATGCAGAATTTGATTGATATAGCCCCTAACGTTTTCGAGCCAGAAAACTACGAAGTACGCGCTAACTTGATGTGGAATGCAACGCAAGCTTTGAGTGACTTGATTGGTGTCGGCGTCCCCCAAGATTGGTCAACGCATATGATTGGGCATGAACTTACTGCCTTGTACGGTTTAGATCATGCAGTCACACTCGCCATCGTATTGCCTCGATTGATGAATACTCAGCGTCAACAAAAGCAGGCAAAACTGCTGCAATTTGCAGAGCGCGTTTGGCATCTAGATACGTCAGATAAAGAAGCTGCCATAGATCAAGCTATTGAAAAAACAGAACAGTTCTTCAAGTCTCTTGGTATTAAAACACGCTTAAACGAGCACGATATCGATAACTCGGCAGCAGCCAAAGTTGAAGGGCAGCTTAAAAAGAATGGCTTCTTAAAATTTGGCGAGCATGGTGATATTACACCAAACAAAGCAGCACAAATTATCGCTGCATCAGTCTAAACGTCATACCAATCACCTGAGCACCGATTTGTGCTCAGGCTAATCAACCTCCACGAGTGCCATTGTTATCAGAAACTGCACCAGACGGAATAACTGATGACTCAATGCAAAAGCGATAAATAACAAAGGCAAACGCCATAGTGTTTGCAACCAGGTCAAGTCAAACATACGTTTAGATGCTAACGCTAAATAAGGGAAAAACATCAAAAGTACCCCGTAAAAAGCAAATGGAGTCAAGTCATAGCTCACATCAGACAACTGAATCAACAACTCAATCGCTGACATAGTAGCTTGTAAGATCAAAGTGACCATCAAGTACCAACCATGTGCATTTAGGCTATATGTAAAATAATCACCCGCGTAATAATTCTTTCTGAGAAAAATTAAACTAGAAAATAGGGCGAAAAAGGGGACCTGTAATATAATGACTGAACGTGCCAATGCCTTAACCAATTGATCATAGTATTCAGCAAACTTAGACAACTCGATATCTTTATTGGCAATATACTCTAAGACAAAAGGCTTCAGTATTTTGCTGTAACCCGGTTGGTAGTTAATCTGAGAATAAAAATTCACATAAAAATCTGAAGCCTCAGAAAACATGACAAACAATACGTTTATCAAGAAGAACAATGTAATTGGCTTCATATAATCAATACGCCGCCCCAAAGAAAAGTCTTTCTCTAATTTCCCTGGACGGAGCAAGACTGTCAGCGTGGTTTTCCAGACTTTACTATCAAGCGTCGTCAAGTCAGCAATGATATTGCCAACAATATACCGCATTGAGCGTAACTCGGGCGTCACTCGCTGCTCACCACATTTAGCACAATATTCGCCAAACATTTCAGCTTGGCAGTTAGCACACGTATTATTATTCATTATATCTTGTTATTCAGCTGATTAACGCGAGCACTAATTCGTGCCTGCTTCTTTCTCATATTCTTCAAGTATCTGCTTCATCTTATTCTGATGCCACACAATTAATGCCAATGACTTAGTCACGGCAATTTTCTGATATTCGATAGCCTTGTCTAATTTACCAAGCTTTTTATAAGCACCTGCTAAATCTGAATGTGCATATGCAGACTCGGGATAAAGCTCAACCACTTTGTGATAGATACTTAATGCTCTCGACTGCGTGGATGAGTATCGAAGATGACAAAGTAACGCTTGTCCTTAGATGCTTGATAGCTAGGCGGTAGCGTAATGTTAAACAGCATCGATTTCTTAAAGGCTTCAACGTCAACATATAGTTTCTCAACAATATTTCTCTCGTATACCTCTTGAGATTGTGCGAATGGCGTTAACAGCAATACCAGCAGAGCGATTTTACGAAGCATGGGATGTCCTTATTCAAGCCAGTGAACGTAGCTTTTTAGAACAATACTGCTTATATCAAACAACTAAGTCAATTTGTTGTAGTGTGCCAGCTTGTCCGTTTTCTGTGATGTAAAAGCCGGTAGATCGTACAACCGCATCTAGCTGATTTTCAGCACCCCGAATTTCAAAAGGCGTGATAGCATTCCCCAAAAATAAAGCCCCAATACCCGCTTGCTGGAGACTCGTCAATGAATCATCGCCCTCTTCATCCTTGCGCAGTATTTGCAACTGACTAAAAACGCTGTCGCCTTCATCAATAAAGTTATTACCGTCTTCGTCGAAGTTGGCTAAATCTGCGAAGCCATTGCCACTGATAGCTCCAAATAGCTCAGTACCATCATCTATAATGCCATTCCCGTTAATATCCAAGCTCAAGAACCCGCTATTACCAGTAGCAAAATTCACATCATCAAGTTCGCCATCCGCATCAATATCAAAACTCACCCGATTGTCAGTCAAATCAAGCGTACTATTAGGTAAGTTGATCACTAAGGGATCTTTTAATTCAGTATTTTCTGAAATAACCTCCAAACGTACTTCACTAACAAACTCTCGTTGCAACGTTTGCGATAAATCAATTTCAATAATTTGACCATCAGCCGTTTGTAATTGACCTTGTGCCGAAAAGCTTGAAACTTCAGACTCACTGCGAAGTTGAATTGCTTCGAAAACCGTAACAGTCCCTCTTTGAAGCTGGTTATCAGCGCTCAGATTTATTGGTTCTTGCTCCTCCGAACTCCCTGATTGCGTAAT
>CAZVDU010000220.1:2841-5538 GCA_964625615.1 uncultured Pseudoalteromonadaceae bacterium
TCTTCAACGCGACTTTGCGCTTGTCGACCACTGGAAAGCTGAATAGCGTAGCCGTCGATAATCATCGATACTACCCCACAATTAGATCAATACCTGTCTACGCTATCGACTTGCTTCCTTAAAGCTTTAGCTTAAATAGCTACTCTCTTTGTCTGAGTTCTTTTTGTGCAACTTCCATGATCACTAAGACCTGACAAGGTGGAAGTTGCTCAAGCAGCGCACCTGAACGAAACGTTGTCCATTCAGCCACAGGATCAAAATCATTTTTCTTCTTAAAATTCAGATCTTTTAAGCCAACCAAACACTCGCCTTGCATAGTCGCGTTTGAATGCTGTTGTTGCGAAAGCGCACTGTCAGGGTAACGTTTAGCAATATCATCGTAACTAAACCCATCGCTATATGCTGATTGAGCTGTAAGAGAAAGTAATAACAAAGGTAAGTAGTATTTCATTGGGTAATCCTTAATCCAGATATAGAGTCGCTTAATTTACACCATTGTTCTTTTAGTAAAGGTAAGAATATGTCACAGAATGTAACGTTAAGAATTCAAGGTTCTGATTCAAACATTAAGGCTCTTTATCTCTTCTAACGTCTGAGCTTCCAGCTCTCCCATCGTTTTATTGTGAGGTGAGGGTTGCTTAGTTTCGGGATCAACTTTTACAAAAACTATATCATCAGCAAGGCAAATAGTTTTCTTAGTCGCTTTATTTCGAACCAAACAGGTAACAGTTATTGAAGTTCGCCCTACCGTTTTAGTAGCCAATCCAAATTCAACAACATCCCCCTGCAACGCAGGTGATTCAAAGGAAATCTCACCAATATGTTTAGTGACCAAACTTTTTGTCTCAAGTTGACAAATAGCGTAGATCGCTGCTTCTTCATCAATCCACGCAAGCGCCCTACCGCCAAATAGTGCGCTGGCATAATTTAAATCTTCAGGCATAACAAGTCGTCGAGACAAAAAACGCATGGAAATTCCTTAATACTGAGGTAGATAGGGTAAACTAACATTATAGAAGTTTTTGGAATGGTCGTCTTGCACAATAAGGTTGAAGATTGGATACAGGCAAAAAAAGCCAATCAAACTCATCGTCAATTAGTCGTTGTCTCTGGTCCTGAAGAATGGGCTATTGAATCGGCAATAGATTTGGGCAATGAGCTAAAGTTGTCTGAACTCTTAACTGTAGGTATACCCCCAATACCTTCACACTTAAGTGCAACAAATACGACGTACCGACAATACATCGGCCAAGAATTCGATGGGCTTATCTACAATGCGTATCAAGGATTCCGTGCCAATGCCGCAATGGCATTAAGCGGTACGATAAAACGTGAAGGTTTGATGTTTCTCATATGTCCTGACTTGGATTCTTGGGCTGAATTTAACGACCCTGAACGCCAGAAGCGAACGTCCTATGGCTTTGAAGATACAAATAACAGCACTTTCGTTAACTGGTTAGTTGCCAAAATTAGACAAACGGATGATGTCGTTCTTTATACGCCAGACTATTTTAAAGGCAAGGTGGTTTTAAGCCCAGTGACAACAAATAATGGACGAACCCCTAGCCAAGAAGAAGCCATCAGGAAAATAGCCAAGGTAGCAACAGGACACCGAAAACGCCCTTTAGTGATTGATGCTGACAGAGGACGGGGGAAATCTTCTGTGCTGGGTATGGCCTCTGCTGAGTTGCTTAAAAACTCGTGTAAAAACATCTTAGTAACCGCACCTAATGCAAAAGCATGTCAGCAAACATTCAAACACGCGGAGCAGATTCTTTCTGGCAGCAGCTATAACAATCAGACGTTGACGTTAAAAGACAAACAATTACGCTTTATGCCGCCTGATGTCATTCTGACCACAAAGCCGCAAGCAGATTTATTACTGGTAGACGAAGCCGCTGCTATTCCAACCCCGCTGTTAAAGCAACTCTTATCACACTATAACCGTATGGTCTTTTCAACGACTGTACACGGCTATGAAGGTAGTGGTCGCGGCTTTGAAATACGCTTCAAAAAACATCTGGATACCCAAACACCTGATTGGCAATCACTCCACCTTAACGAGCCTACCCGATGGGACGATGGCGATACCTTAGAAAGCTTTTGGTTTGATACACTTTTAATGAAAGAGCTAACCCCACCAGCTCAACAATTAAAAAGTGTTAGCGAGAGTTCATTAAGCTTTGAGGTGTTACAAGGAAAAGCGTTAATTGCTCATCCTGAGTTATTGTCAGACCTCTTCTCGCTCATGGTCAATGCACACTACCAAACAGTACCCGACGACTTACAGCGATTACTCGACAGCCCCGACCATTTTATCTTAGTAGCAAAACTTGGTGACTCATTAGTAGGCGCGATACTTTATGTCAGTGAACCCGCTTATTTAGGTAACTTAGCTGAAGACATACATCGCGGGAAGAGACGCGTTAACGGACACCTGTTAAGTCAATCTCTATGCTTTCACTGCGGCCTTAAAGAAGCGACATCACTTACTTACATAAGAACTGTAAGAGTTGCCGTAAATCCACAATACCAACAACAGGGTATTGGTTCGAAGCTACTTCAACAACTCAGAGTCATCGCGACCAAAGACAGAATTGATATGCTCGGTACATCCTTCGGTTTAGAAGATAAGCTACTAGGCTTTTGGCAACGCAATGATTACCACTTAGTGAGAATAGGTCATCAAAAAGATGC
>CAZVDU010000221.1:0-1977 GCA_964625615.1 uncultured Pseudoalteromonadaceae bacterium
TCCCCTTCCCTCACAGTGCCGCATGGGTTTTACTCTGGGTGTTATGTATCCAAACCTTTGTTTTAATTGTGTATATTGGATTGAAGCATCGTGATACCTTTATTGCGCTTAAACAAAACGCAAAAATCACAACGGCTGCCAGTGTCACAAGCTGCCTAGGCTCTATTTGTTGGTTTAGTGCAATGGCATTACAACAGGTTGCTTACGTTAAAACTCTGGGGCAAATCGAAGTACTTTTCACTATGTTCATCGCTATGTTTTGGCTTAAAAACAAGGTAAAACGACATGAAGTCTTAGGATTAGTGCTTATTGCTATAGCCGCTGTTTTTGTGATGTGGGCCTAACCATGTATCGACTTTGTTAGGGCAAAAAATGGACTGTGAAACCTATTTGATGCCTGTAGGTACAAGACAAACTGAG
Organism: uncultured Pseudoalteromonadaceae bacterium; assembly: GCA_964625615.1. Taxonomy (GTDB): domain Bacteria; phylum Pseudomonadota; class Gammaproteobacteria; order Enterobacterales; family Alteromonadaceae; genus M269. The sequence goes on from CAZVDU010000221.1 coordinate 421, forward strand.
CTAGAGATTAAACGCAGCAAATTCTTAACCTTTGTTGGCTCAGCAAATAGTAAACAAACAGCGGGTGACTTTATTCAGAAGTTACGCGAACAACACCCCAAAGCAAACCATGTATGCTGGGCTTATATTGCTGGTTCACCAAAATCTACTACCCGCTCCATGAGTGATGACGGCGAACCTAGCGGCACTGCGGGCATGCCTATGCTGAAAGTTATAGAGCATAGTGGCCTTGGCGATATCGTTGTAGCCGTTGTCCGTTATTTCGGTGGAACAAAACTAGGGACAGGTGGTTTGCAAAGAGCCTACTCAGATGCCGTTTCGCAAGCACTGCTCGACTTGCCCACTCAAGTTAAAGTTCACAGAGTCTCGATAAGCCTTATTTATGACTATACATATGAGGGCAGCATTTCAAGGCTACTAGCACGTTACGACATTGACGATCTAACAATGAATTACGATCAGAGTATTTCAGCCGTTCTGCATGTTGCTCAAAGCCAATTAGAAGATCTTAAAGCGGAGCTTATTAACATAACCGGCGGTCAAGTGAACGTGCAAAAACTATCATAGACTTATGTTTTGCTTAATCACACCCACTTAATTCGAACGCCAATAGCCTTGAACACCGAGCGCCCTCCAAGCCCATTTCATCCAGCTTACAAATGAAATACACAGCCATATTACCCACACCAACATAATGGCTTTATAGAACCAGGTTGAAACACTGTAGACACTAACTTGAGGTAGAACACCATCAGATATATCGGAAAACCAAGCCAGATGGTTACCATAGGACTGATAGCCTTCAATACCCATACTAGGCGAACTTAATAGGCTTGTTGGAATAACGGTGATTAAGCCAATTACGGTGACAACCGATAAAAAGTAAAGTGCTATTTGTGTGAGGTTATACGCACTTTGGTTGAGGCTTTCCGGGCGATATTTACTCGCTGTTAGTGACGCAAACCAAAGTGCCGTAAGCATTAAGACACCCCAGTTATTGAGACTTAGCCCAACACCTAAAATAATCCAAGCGACGGTACTGAGTGGTGAGAAATTAACTTTAGATAGCAACACGGCAATGAGAATAAAGGCTAGGAACTCAACCCAATATAAGATAGCCGGCCCCAGCAATGGGCCATCTGTCCATAAAATCCAGCGTTGATTACTCATGTTTACAATAGTGGTTATGTTGCTCGACGGTGCATTCAAGTTGACGGTAGGCGCAGAGAAGACAATAGCTTCCTCAACTGTGGCACGCATCACAATATTAACGTCATGTTCACCCGGTAAAATAGGTATCGCTAATGAACCAGATTCTGGTTGCAAGTTGATCAATTTATCGTCGTGACGAACTTCCTTAAGTTGATAATCTTCAGGAAGTTCTATGACGTGTTCACCACCACGTGTACTGCGATAAGTAAAAGACAGTGACATTTTAGACGTGCGTGTTCCATGTTCAATTGCTTGAATAACAGAATCAATAGCTAATACATTGCCTTTTATCGCAGTAGGCCTAAAAGCCTTGATGCTAAGTGACTCACCCGCATATGGATAGAA
>CAZVDU010000221.1:2077-5494 GCA_964625615.1 uncultured Pseudoalteromonadaceae bacterium
CTCTGTTGCTTTACGGTAGCGAGAAATTCTAAGGTATTACCGGTCAACCGATTATTGGAAGTACCAACCACCTCCCACGCCTCAGTTGGCTGTACATTAATCATTTGAGGTTGATCCCTAAAATGGAGCTGAAACGCTTCCACTGGCGCAACTCGCCCTTGCAATGTGACAGACGAAACGCCTGGTTGAATGGGGATATAAATCCACTGCCCCTCTTTAGCCATAACGTGCAATGGCTTGTCATTCAACCATAGCTGCTCAGCTCGCCAAAACTCCGAGCGAGGCAGGGCAATAGCACTTTCGGATGTTGCATGTACTAATAGTGTTAGCCTGAGCGTGTTCTCTTCAGATTCAACACTCAGAGAATTAATGGACGCACATTGGGGAGCACAAAGCGGCGCTTCAGTTAACCGCGCTTTAAGCTCATCTAATAGGGCTTGTGTGGGTAAATCATTTGCATCAGCCGTTGTCGAATATAAAGGTGAAAGAAGGAAAAGCGCTAAGCATGCACTCACGTGTTGTTGTTTAATACGAGACATAATTGAAAGTAGCGCATCTTTAGAAACCACAGAGAGCCAAAAACCAATAGCTATAATGCTTAGAATCTTGACGATCTTATAAACAACGGTCGATAACACGATGACATCAAATGTTTGCCCAGCAGCAACAGGGCTAGACCAGCTTATGTTATGCCTATTCCATTGCCAATCAGGTACTCCCGAGCCAGCCTGAATTAACGCGTCTGACTGATAACGTTCAAGAACGGGCGCTACCCGACGTCTGGACCCTGTTACAGTAATCTTTTCAACAGACTCACTGTAGACAATACTCTGCGACGCTTGGTTCAAGGATTGCGGATCAGTCTCTTCAACGCCTATAGACATTGTATAACCGGCATTAGTTGACGCTAGTTGAGGATGAATAACCGTACGAATTTGTGTAGCACTGAAATAGAGAATCGCACCAACCGCGACGACTGTGCTGGTGACCCAATAAGCGTTTACCCAAGGCTTGAGCTTTTCAAACGGTTGGTGTCTATGAATGGTTATGGCCGCGAGCAAATTAAGGATGGCGATAACAGGTGCACCACTTTCCTGATAGATCATTAAAAGCATAATGCCCGTCGCGACCCCAGCAATAATACTGATGAGGCGACCCGCAACAATAGATGCTAAAAGTACAATAAAGCTCGACCAAATAGACCAGTTGCCCCACCAAGTATCGGTAGCACGGTCAGCACCAAATACCGCAAACAACTTATTGCCAGGAGGAATATTTAAATCAATAGAGACTCGTTCGAAATCACTGTCCCAACCAGCGACCGGTAGTTCCGATGTATAGCCGATAACACCTCTCGCAATCACATCAACATCAGGATACCTATTCTCAATGCCCCGTTCTTGCTCTGCTAATGTGGTGATAAGTACAGATCCGTCTTGATCTTCGGCAGATTCCAAAGCAAAGGGCACAGGTAAGCTTAAACGCCAACCTTCAATCATATGGCCACTAATGTCATCACTAAATGTGTAGATGCTTCGGTCAAACGATAACCACAAGGTTCTGTTTAGATGCAATTGATTTTCAAGATGCAACGGTTTACCACGATGCTGAATATCGTAGCTTATGGCAGTCTCAGCAGTAACAAGGTAACTCGGTAGGTCGTACCATGGTTCGGGCATGTCAACTTGGCTGTTATCGATGAGGTTAGCACCATTAAGCTTACCTTTGCGCATTTTCTCATCAGCAGCAAACACCCATACTTCATCGCCGGGCCAAGAGTGCGACACCAACGATCGAGACCAAGATAGGGTTTCGGGTGGCGCATAGGCTTTTATGACCAACTCCCATTCTCCGGGCTTCACTTTGGCATGTAACAACCCATCAGCATCTAAAAACGCAGGTACATCACCCTCAATACCCACCAGCTTGAAACCTTGAAGTAACGGCTGACCGAGTATCGCTTCACGAGATTTACCTGAAACATTGAGGTTTAGAATTGTCTGCGACTGAATATGTGATCCATCAGTAATGCGCCTAACAACATCAAGTTCAATAGTATCAAGGGCAGACTCGTTCTGTGTTGATTCTTGAAACCATAACTCTCTACTGTCGATTTTAGGAAAAAGAACTTCATTTTTATTAATACTGAGCTGTACCAAGGCAATGCCCTGTGGAATAGCGATACTAGTTGGTGCTTCAGCCCATCGAAATTCTCCTTTAACACGGTATTCGCCTGGAGCGAGTTTTATAACAGGCCTGCCCGCCTTTTTGATAATAGGAAGTGTTTGATTGTTAACGGTAATAGACTGGGGCCAATGCTCTTCGTCACCCGGTAAAGGAATTAAACCTTCGACAAGTACCTGCCATTGTTGCTCAAAAATAGCACCCACGTTATCAGCATCAATGCTAAGTGCCCCAGGCCAAGCACAAAGATGGTTGGAAGCATCGCCATAATTTGAGTTATTGATAAAAGAACAAGATAGGTGCTCGCTGCCATCCAGAACCCAATCTACCCATGGTTTTAATGGTTCGGGTAATTTTTCTTGCGCAGTAAGAGAAAAAGAAAGACTCAATATCACGCATAAAAGTATGATTATTCGATTCATCCGCACACCAATTTCCTTGTGAATTTCATTCATTTTGCCCTGTTAAACAGCAAGAAAGCAAATGATATGGCCACAAGAAACTGATTACGCTTCTTCTCAAATGCCTCGCTATTCATTTTGAGGATGATGAATTTATCTGTAGATTTGAAGGCTATTGTATTTATACTGGAAACACCTTTATCTATACAAACCCTGGTGAATATAAGGTTATGAAAAACGCTGCTTTCACGATCAAGAAGAACACTTTTCATTATTTTTCTTTGCTGCTCTGCTTGATAACGTCTCCTTTAGCAACAGCGCAATCCGACGAGGAACGCTTGCAAGCAGGCAAAACGTTATACAAAGAAACATGTGCTCGCTGTCACGGTAAGTTGATTGGTCGCAAGATTACAGGTAGCCCTAAACTCACCAAACTAGATGAAGCGACTATTGCAGAACGCCTAAGAAGTTATGCCGAAGATGAAGGCGACTACACAGAAGAAAAGAAATATAAACAGAAAATGATCGATACGGCAAAGGCGTTATCGAAGTCCGACATTGAGAATGTCGCGGCGTATTTAGCGACTAAGTAGTGCGAGTTGCCTATAAACCGGTAACGTATCGTTAAATCAATAAGACTCAGCTTTGAATTTAACTAAGTAACGGTTAATTTAACGAAATTATGTGCATCACTCACAAAATGGAAAGAGCAATATCTATAATAATCAAATAGTTAAATATTGGCACAAAGGGTGCTTGTTATGATTGAGTCTCTCTAATAGTAGGAAAGCATTATGTTGGAATTAATTGTTGGTATTGTTTTAGGCGCTGC
>CAZVDU010000222.1:0-5355 GCA_964625615.1 uncultured Pseudoalteromonadaceae bacterium
ACTCTATACATCCGGCAAATTTAGTGCCTTGTTGTCGTGATTGTAATACTGGAAAAGGTAATAACGTGGCCGCCAGTTTAGACAGCCAAACTTTACACCCGTATTTTGATAGGGATTTTTACTTCACAGAGAAATGGGTTTCAGCGAGGCTAATATCTGTAAATGACCCTGTTCTAGATTTCTATGTTGATCCACCTGCTCATTGGCAACAGGCATGTAAAGACAGAGTAATTACACATTTTGAGGCTTACAAGCTGAAGAGAAGATATAAGGTAGAATCTGGAGTAGAGTTAAGTACACTCATCCATCAAAGAAAAACAATAATGGAAAACCTTTCTCCTGAAAGTTTTCGTCAGCAGTTGGCAAGTATATCGTCATGTTTAAGCCTACCTCCAAACCATTGGAAGCGAGTTATGTACACGACTTTAAGCCAAAATGAAGGCTTTCTTTCTATGGTGTTTTAATTAGCTCAGTTTTTTGTAAATGTCCGCTATTGGCCGTTTGCAGCCATACTTCAATGTTAGCTTTGGTATAAGCGTGGCATCGGTCTCATAAAGCTCTAATGGTATCAATGGGCGATTGTTTGTCGGGTTTAGCTGCTCTGTGCGGTTCAATCATCAGCCATACATGTATATCGTATTTACTCTTCACTAAGACATAGAGCGTTACAATAAAGCTGGGATTGTGTGTTGTTTAATCACGATAATTGCGCATAATTTAAGCTATGAAAACGCTCAAATACACATTATTTACTCTTCTCAGTTGTATACCACTATACGTATACAGCGTTAATGCAGATAAGGTTGTCGACAGTTCAACACTTACCACCAAAACATCGGATAATGTGATGCTTTATGGTGAGGAGTATTCAACGGGTAGGAATGCTGATGCGCCTCTTATTTTGTTGTTTCATCAAGGCGGCTCGAATGGTCGTGGAGAATATAGTTCAATTGCTTCGTGGTTGAATAAACATGGGTTTAGGGCTATCGCTTGGGATCAACGCTCGGGTGGTGCTACCTATGGCAGTGAAAACCGAACGGTTCAGCACCTTCCTGAAAATACCGCGAATGGTTATTGTGACGCAGCAGCCGATCTTCAGGCTGCGCTTGATTTTGTTGTCACGAATGAATTAGCCAAACGTGTTGTGGTTTGGGGAAGTTCTTATTCAGGTGCATTGGTGTTTCAGCTTGCTGCTAAAAATCCTGATCTCGTTTCGGGTGTTATCTCCTTTTCGCCTGCTTCAGGTGGTCCTTTGGTTGAGTGTCGAGCTAGGTTGTGGGCATCAGAAATTAAGGCTCCCATGTTTGTTTTGAGGCCTTCTACTGAGATGGAGAGAGAGTCGAGTCTTGAACAAAGGGATATTTTACAACGTGCCGGTGTGCAATTTGAGGTTGTGGAACAAGGCATTCATGGGTCGTCAATGCTTGTTGATGAAAGAACGGGGCAAAACATGCGTGATGCGCGCAATACTGTGTTGAAGTGGTTAAAAGAAGTGAGCGTAAGGCACGACTAACTTTGAACCCTTCAACAATTGATAGAGGCTAAGGCCTAAGTGCCCTATCGCCTCTCGCTAATCCACAGACACCAGTTCTTGATAGTTCAATGACATCTGCACATGCCGATAGGGTTTGTGAAAAGGCGTCTAATTTATCGCTGGTGCCAGTCATTTCTATGGTGTAATTGTTGGTTTGTACATCAACAATATGCCCTCGGAAAATATCGACATTACGCATCACTTCGGCACGTGTTTTTTCAGTTGGTGTAGCGACTTTAATTAGCATTAGCTCGCGTTCGACATGGCTAGCATCGGACAAGTCGGCGACTTTGAGCACGTCAATCAACTTGTTGACTTGCTTGGTGATTTGTTCGATGACTTTGTCGTCACCGTGGCTGGTGATGGTCAAGCGTGACAGGCTTGGATCATGCGTAGGTGCTACACAGAGGCTATCAACATTATAGTTTCGTTGTGAGAACAAGGCCACGATACGTGACAAAGCACCGGGTTCGTTTTCCATTAAAACAGAGATAATTCTTTTCATTAGGTACGCTCCGTTTTACTTAAACGCATATCATCCATTGCGCCGTACTTAATTTGCATAGGGTACACATGCTCATTTTGATCAACTTCAATATCCATAAACACTAAGCGATCTTTCATGGCGAAACATTGTGCCATGGCATCGTCTAACTCTTCTGGCTTAGTCACCTTGATACCAACATGGCCATAAGCTTCTGCTAGTTTGACGAAGTCGGGCATAGAATCCATATAAGAATGAGAGTGTCGCCCCTTATAAATCATGTCTTGCCATTGCCTTACCATACCCAGCGCCCTGTTATTTAATGAGATTACTTTAATCGGTAGGTTATATTGCAAGCAGGTTGCCAGCTCCTGAATATTCATTTGAATACTGCCATCGCCGGTAACAACAACTGACGTTGACTCAGGGTGTGCGAATTGAACGCCCATCGCCGCCGGTAAACCAAAGCCCATAGTGCCTAGACCGCCAGAGTTTATCCACTGACGTGGTTTAGCGTAGGGGTAATATAGAGCTGCAAACATCTGATGCTGACCTACGTCTGAGCTGACGAAAGCTTCGCCTTTTGTATGTTTGTAAATCGACTCAATAACAGCTTGAGGTTTAATCAGTTCTTCGTCGGTCGGATAGGTTAGGCAATCACGGCTACGCCATTGGCCTATTTGCTCCCACCAGTCACTCAATTTCTCTTTTTGTTGTGTTTGGTCTACTTGGGCTAATAGTTTCTGCATCTCTTGCACAACATGTTTCACTGACCCTACCACGGGGATGTGTACGGCAACCGTTTTAGAGATTGAAGCCGGGTCAATATCCACATGCACTATCTTGGCGTTAGGGCAGAACTTAGCGACGTTATTGGTAACACGATCATCAAATCGAGCGCCTAATGCCACAATGCAATCTGCATTATGCATGGTTTTGTTCGCCTCCAATGTACCGTGCATGCCTAACATGCCAATAAATTGAGGGTGTACGCCAGAAAAAGCGCCTAAACCCATCAATGTGCAGGTTACAGGGGTGTTCATATGCTCAGCTAGCGCCGTAACTTCTTCATGTGCTTCTGCTGCAATTGCACCTCCACCGACGTAAAGTACTGGGCGTTGTGCACTCTTCAGCGTTTCGACCGCTTTTTTGATTTGCTTCGCGTGACCTTTGGTATTGGGGTTATACGAGCGCATGCTGACTGACTTGGGGAACTCATAGGGGTGTTCTTCCAATACGTTGACGATGTCTTTTGGTAGGTCGACAACAACTGGACCGGGTCTTCCTGTATTAGCGATGTAATAAGCTTTGGCGATTGCATCTGGAATATCGACGGTACGTTTTACTAAGAAGCTATGTTTGACGATAGGGCGAGAGCAACCGACCATATCGGTTTCTTGAAATGCATCTTCACCAATATGTACAGAGGGAACTTGTCCAGACAGCACCACCATGGGAATTGAATCCATGTACGCTGTCGCGATGCCTGTGAGAGTGTTGGTTGCGCCTGGGCCTGATGTTACAAGTACAGTACCTGTTTTGCCTGTAGAACGTGCATACCCGTCGGCCATATGTGCTGCTGCCTGTTCGTGGCGTACCAGAATGTGTTTGACATCGTCTTGTGCAAATAACGCATCGTAAATGTCCAATACCGCGCCACCGGGGTATCCAAAGACATGCTTTACACCAACATCCTTTAGCGCTTTTACGACCATCGCAGCGCCTGACATCATCTCCACCTGCTTACTCCTCATATACTCTGACTTAACGTTACGTAAACTATACGATAGCGAACGAAAAGATAAAACATGTTTGGAGATTAAAGTGAGACATATATCCCAATATATGGATATATTAGGATGAATATTTCACTTTGTGCTTTTATTTCTTGTTTAATAGGATGTTGTTAATTTAGTGTTAATGCGATTTGGTATTACACGTCGTCGTCAAGATCTTCTTCTATAATAGGTTCATCGCTGCTTTCATCGTCTTGGACGACGGTATTGGAACCATAGATATTGACATGTTTTTTGCGATGTATTCGCTGCTGGTATTTGTCCCAGGCCCTTTGAACAACGTTATTGAGATCAACTGGCTTCTTACCGAGCACAACATCACGTAGCTCTTGGTCTTCTTGAGTAACTGCTATGTAATTGCCATCAATTAATGCCGTAATCAATAAACCATATTGGCTCAGTGCATTACTTTCAGATATTGAAAAATCTCCAGACCGAGAGAAACCATAAGGGTAATTGGCAGGATCGTTGAATGGACGAGTAAAAAACGTATTTCTGCCAGGGGATTGTGTATCTGTCATCATAGCCTCCATTGGGGACACACCAATTTCGCTGAATGGCATTGCTCAATGTTAGGGTTGGTTTTCCCAGTAAATATCAACAGAGTGACTACCCACGAGCGTTGCACTGAGCTAGAAGGAAAATACAGATATAAGTAGCTGGCGGTTCTATAGGAACAGGTTACGCAACTTTCATGATTATTCTTTCTAGCTTAAAAATCAGCTAAACAAAAACCATGGTTTATTTTTAGGTTTTAATGGCGTTTTCGTCAATACCTATTCATATGAAATTTTTGTGTCTATAACATTGGAAAAAGTGTGATGGTATATGCCAAGCAGAGATCCTAAAGCTACCGCTTTTTATGAGGCACCCATGCCCAAACCATTTCACATTGTATTGGCTCGTCGCCTGATTCGTCGGTAACAGACACCTGAACCGTCATGTCTCCCTTTTCTTCCGTTTTTAAGCGTTCAAGTTGAACGTCTGTAAGACTGGCAATAGCTGTCATATTGCCGACGGTGCGTTTATGGTAATCAACATGTAGTGTTTTAAGTAGCGGCAGCTTATCGCCAGGCAAATTGATACCGACAATGAAGCCAGTAGCTGACTCAGCCAGTAGTGCCATCGAAGCAGCATGTATACCACCGATGTGGTTCTGAACCCGTTTGATGTTTTTCTGAAAGAATGTCACTGAATGGGTGTCAACATGAGTTATTTTTAGTCGAGCCGTACCAGCAAGTTTGACTTTATGGTTAAACAGAAACGTCATGAGGCGGTATTTTAGCCAAGTTGGATAATGTTCTATGGAACGAACGAATTCACCAAGGGCGTTTTTCTTAGGCATAGCTTTCTTCTTTCTGGTAAGACCAGTGGAAGGGTGGCAGTCTTCTGCTCAAATATCAACTCATTCCTGATGATATAAACTCAATAGTTTCTTTTATAAAAGGATAAGAGATTAGGGAATAATGAGTTGTGTAATGATAACTTGGAGCGGGAAACGAGATTCGAACTCGCGACCTCAACCTTGGCAAGGTTGCGCT
>CAZVDU010000223.1:0-5348 GCA_964625615.1 uncultured Pseudoalteromonadaceae bacterium
CTGGTCGCGATAGGAATGCCGATGATTCGACCTCCCCCGCACATATCCGGACATGAATTGCTAGCGCATCTCAGCCAGATTATCACGAGTAAATACCAATACGGTTTACCCTTGTATCGTCAAGGGTCGATGTTCAAGCAATACAGTATTGAGCTAAGCAGAAAGACCATGGCAGATTGGATGATGAAGTCAGCCAAGTTACTCGAACCTCTATATGACCGGTTGCATGAATTGATATTCAAACAATCGGTGATACAAGCCGATGAAGAGCATTCCGTTTCTCTAGGAAATGAGTTTACATTAATACTTTTTAAGGCGTTTTGTAAACAAGACCATAACGCTAACGCAGCATAAGTAACACCCTTTTACTTGTCCTTAACACTGTCGTTTATTTTTCTACTTTATACTCCCAATGGGATAAAAAAGAGATTATACCGCTAAGGGTATTTTATGGTGACAATTGACTACTATACCCCTCAAGGTATAATATATAAATTACCCCCTGCAAGGTATAAATTGAACTGAGAATGTAAAGTAGAGTCAGGTGACGATATGAAGCTTAACAATTCAAAAGAGTTAGCAGATTACATCAAGCTATCCCGTAAAAAACTCGATCGCACACAAATAGATGTGGCTAGTCATATTGGCCTAAAGCAAAAAACTATTTCTGCGATAGAAAACTCAGCAGGAACCTCGCGCATAGATACGCTATTTAAAATAGCCCACGAGCTTGGTTTATCTGTGGAATTGAACCCTAAACAAAACAAAGATAGTCCGAAGGCGAACTCAGACTGGGATCAAGAGTGGTAACATGGAACTGATTGTTAGTCTTAATGAGATCCAAGTTGGGTCGCTAACAAAAGATAAAAATGGCGGTTTGCATTTTTCATATATTCAACAGTGGATGGAACGAGCAGGCGCACGGCCTATTTCTCTGTCTATGCCACTAACGAAACAGCACTACTTTGGAGATGTTGTTTATAACTTCTTCGATAATCTACTACCCGATAACCTAGACATTAGGAATAAAATACAAGCGAGATTCAACGTTCGCTCTGGGCATTCGTTTGACCTATTGGCTGCTATTGGAAACGATTGTGTGGGCGCCATTCAGCTATCTTCTGATGAACCACAGCCTGTATCACAATTGAACTACACTGTATTGACTGAGCTAGAAGTAGAAAAACTGTTACAAGGATATCAACAGGCGCCTTTAGGTATGGAAACTGATGATAAAGACTTTCGAATTTCAATCGCTGGAGCACAAGAAAAAACCGCTCTTTTAAGAATTGGTAATGATTGGGCAAAGCCTGTAGGGGCTACGCCAACAAGTCATATAATGAAACTGCCTATGGGGAAGCTTCCTCATGTTGGCATAGATTTGACAGACAGCTGTGAAAATGAATTTATTTGTTTAGAGCTGGCTAGAGCATTTGGTTTTAATGTCGCCACTACGCAAGTGCTTTACTTTGGCAACCAAAAAGTATTGAGTGTCGAGCGATTTGACCGCAAATATTCATCTGATGGTTCATGGCTGATGCGATTACCTCAAGAGGATTTCTGTCAAGCACTGGGAATTTCGTCCGCTCAAAAGTATCAAGCCGATGGCGGTCCAAGCATTGCTGATTGCTTAGATCTACTAACTGCATCATCTGCCAATATCGACAGAGAAACCTTTATTAAAACTCAGATTTTTTTCTGGCTAATCGCCGCCATAGACGGGCATGGTAAGAATTTCAGCGTGTTTTTGGAGCCGAGTAACCAATATCGTATGACCCCATTGTATGACATTTTGTCGGCTTATCCCGTTATGTCAAAAAAAGAGTTACAACCCCAGAAAATAAAAATGGCAATGTCTCTTCGTGGGAAAAATACACATTGGAAATGGAGTAGTATTCAACCGCGTCACTTCATCTCTACAGCAGAACATTTGAAATACCCTGCAAACAAAGTTGCCCAATACTACGAATATTTTATTGAGAATGTCGAGAATGCTATTACAGAAGTTGAAGACAAAGTGAGCAGTAGCTTCCCCGACTATGTCGTAGAGGCAATCTTTTCAGGCCTGAGAAAACAAGCCCGTAAATCACTCAACTAGAAGATGTAAGCCGATAAATCTTCATTTAGTATCGCCTTTCGAAATATCCACGTCTCTAGCAATCCCGGCTCTTTCATATAAGCCCTGAAAAAGGTGGTGGTGAAGATATTTTAAGTGTTCGAATAGGAAATCAATCTCAGTTTATGCTGACTTATGCGCATCATGGATATTAAGTAAATTAATATAACATCACCTCAGTTACCTTTGAAACGCTGCATAAGAAAGTCGATTGCCAATCTGGCTCTGGCTGGCAAGTATTTTCGATTAGCGTAAACAATCCAGGTGGCACCGCGATTGCGCCAGTAACCATCTAAAATCATCTGTAATTCGCCCTTTTCAAAAGCATCACCGAAGCTGGTTTTAGGCATATAAGCGATACCTAACCCTGCTTTGCAGGCATTAATAACGGTTCTAACACTGTTGGCTTTAATGCGTCCATTGACATTAACTTCAATAATTTTGTCGTCCTCTACGAAAGGCCAACGATTGTAGGTTGTCACAATACAGGAATGATCACTGATATCTTGTGGATGTTGGGGAGTACCATTTTTCTCTAGATAAACAGGGCTAGCGGCCGCGACATAATTATGATCGGCGAGTTTACGTGCGATTAGATTGGAATCAGGCAGAGCGCCAAACCTAACAGCAAAGTCAAAGCTTTCTTCGACAAAGTTAACGATGCGCGAGTTGTAATCTAACTCTAAACTCAAACTTGGATGTTGAGTAATAAACTCAAGCAAGGCAGGCACAACCGCTTTCTCAGCAAACTCACCCGCAGCTGTGACTCTCAATACTCCTGTCAGCTCTATTTGCCCAGCGGTCACAATTTCGTTCGCTTGATCGATGCCGTTCACCAAATCCACACAGCGCTCATAATAAATGACACCTGCGTTGGTTAATCGAACTTGTCTTGTCGTGCGTGCAACCAACGCTAGCCCTAAACGAGACTCGAGATCGGCAACACGCCTGCTGACATGTGATGTCGATACATTTAGTTTTCTTGCCGCTGCAGTAAAACCTTGTGTTTCTGCCACAGCGATAAATTCGGGTATCCCTTCAAACAAAGACATTGTTGCACACCTGCAATAGTTATTTCCAATTTAACCATATTATCATCCACAACAAGAGTAATTAAACTACATTTCATACAATCATCAAGTTTGGGGTTAAACATGGGGAATAGCCAACACAATACCGCGTCAGCTGTTATTGCTATATCTTTAGCCGTGTTGACCACGAGCTTTACTGCTTATGCTGACACGGTATTAGTCCGTCAGCTGGCTAATACGCAATAGAGACAGGAGAAGATAATGTCTAACCACCCAGATCACGAAGCTGTTGTAACAGCTGTCAACCACTACCTTTTAGGGTTGCAAAACCCAGATACAGCAAAAGAAAACCTTGAGACAGCATTCTATTCAAGTACCAACCTACATACGTTGGATGAAAATGGTGGCTTACAGTTTATGCCTCGAGACGCTTTGGTTGCATACGCAGCATCAGGTGACATGCCTGAGCACAAAACAGAGATATTAACGATTGAAATAACCAACAATATGGCGTTTGCCAAAGTGCACCTTAACTTACCTGACAGGCACTTTTACGACTATTTAACCTTACTCAAGCTCAACGTCGGTTGGCGAATTGTTAGTAAAACATTCACCACCGTTATGAAGTAAACAATTTGAATAGGCCACCGCCTTGACATGGTGGTGGTTGATCTTTCTATTTGAGGTTTAACAATGAATACACTGGTTAATGTCTTCCACCCTGATTTAGAGGCCTCGGCTGTGAACGCTACTTGGATTGAAACGCTTAGGCAATCTGGTGACGTCACTATCAACTTGCAATATACCAACTATCCCGATTGGTCGTTCGACGTTGCACGAGAACAACAATTACTTGTAGAGCACGATGTCATCGTTTTGCAGTTCCCGTTCTTATGGTATTCGGTACCCCCACTGATGAAAAAGTGGTTCGATGACATACTCACTTATGGCTGGGCTTATGGTACTGAGGGTGAAGCTCTTAAAGGCAAAAAAGCTATTCTAGCGATATCAACAGGATGCGCAGAAAGCACTTATCGAACAGGCGGTGACAACAACTACTCCATGCAGGATTTACTTAAGCCGATTCAACAGACCCTTGAACTAACACAAATGGATTATGCAGCCCCTTTTGTTTTTCACGGGGCCGGTGGGGCTTCTCAACGAGATATAGATAAGTCAGCAGCTAGCTACTTATCACACGTTACAACATTCGAACAATCAGTAAGTAGAGAACAAATATAATGAATTTTTCATATCTAAATAGTACGCAAGTTGAATTTGGCCAGGGCCAAATTCAAAACATAAGCACATTGATACCTAAAAACAAAAAAGTATTGGTTATTTATGGTTTCGGTTCTATCAAAAAGAACGGTGTTTATGACCAAGTCGTTGATGCGTTGAATGGGCACGAATGGGTCGAGTTCTCAGGTGTTGAAGCCAATCCTACATTAGAAACCATGAATAAAGCTGTCGAGCTCGCTCGTTGCGAAAGTGTCGATTTTATTCTGGCTGTAGGTGGAGGCTCGGTCATCGATGGCGCCAAATATGCCGCTGCTGCTATCCGTTACGAGGGTGACGGTTGGGACATTCTTGAAGGTAAGCACACGGTGATAGATGCTTTGCCACTTGCTGTAGTGTTGACCCTGCCAGCAACTGGCTCTGAGACAAACGCCCATTCAGTCATTACAAAAGCAGAGACTCAAGACAAATTAGCTTTTTCTAATCCACTATTAAAACCGGTGTTCGCTGTTATGGACCCTGATGTCATGAAAACGTTACCTGAACGCCAGTTGGCTAACGGTATTGTTGATGCTTTCGTTCATGTTTGTGAGCAATACATAACGTATCCTACCGGTGCATTGGTGCAAGAAGGCTATGCCGAGGCGCTACTAAAAAGCTTAAAGCATTTAGGCGATAACTTTAGTAATCAGGATGACCAATGGCGAGCGAATGTCATGTGGTCTGCTAATCAGGCGTTGAATGGATTGATTGGCCTAGGTGTTGCTCAAGATTGGGCAACACATATGATCGGTCACGAACTCACAGCGCTGTATGGCGTTGACCACGCGCGTTCACTCGCCATCATCCAACCTTGGTTATTAAGAAGCCAGTTGCCGGCGAAAAAAGCTAAGCTAGAACAAATGGGACGTAACGTTTTTATGCTGCCAGAGAGTGACGACTTAGCAGAGTTAACTATCCAG
>CAZVDU010000224.1:0-3509 GCA_964625615.1 uncultured Pseudoalteromonadaceae bacterium
AATATTGGTGTCTAATACATATATCTTGGTGTTATGCGTTGCATTATCAGGCATAGACGTCTCCGAACGTTAAACAAAGGGGATAAACGAAAATAATTATTAGAGAAGCGAAGAAAAAGAGCCCAATGAAATAGTCTGCAGCATTTCGACTGCTCGATTTCATCATATTGAATAAGCGTAGTGTTCAGTAGCAAATCAAACAGCTCGTATGTTGCTGCCTTTTTAGCATGACTGAACATCATGTGATTTGAACTCATGTGTTCACCATAAAACACTTTTATGTCAATTTCACTACTTAATCTTAATCACTTTAATCACAAAAGCGGCGTAAGCGTTCTCCATCTGTTTTTTGCACAGCTTTCTCCATGATCTATAGTGAACCTATTACGCTGATGCGTTAGAATCCGCGACCGCTTTGATAGATAGCCAACACTTTGGAGACAACATGCAGCAAAAGAACCTATATACAGTGGGGCAAAGATGGTTAAGTAATACAGAACCCGACTTAGGTTTAGGCATGATTGTAGACACACAAGGTCGCACGTTATCCATATTCTTTCCTGCAACAGGAGAGCAACGTAGTTATGCAATGGATACTAGCCCACTAACGCGAATTACCTTTGATGTTGGTGAGACAGTCACTAGCGTTGATGGCTGGCAAATGATCATAGAAGCAGCAGAAGAAGTTGAAAACATCTTCTCGTATCACGGTACAAGAATTGATACTCAACGCAAAGAAATGCTGCTTGAAACAAGGCTAGATCATAACTACCAAATGGACGACCCCGCTCAACGCCTTATTCAGCATCAACTCGACCATCCTAAGTGGTTTGATTTACGCGCCGAATGTTTGCAATTTCAACACCAACATCAGGTATCGCCATTACTTGGATTAATCGGCGCTCGTGTTGATTTGATTCCGCATCAGCTCAATATTGCTAATCAAGTAGGCCAACGATTTGCACCGCGAGTCCTGTTGGCTGACGAAGTTGGCTTAGGAAAAACCATTGAAGCAGCTTTAGTGATTCACCAACAAATACTCACGGGCAGAGCTAAACGCGTGTTAATTGTTGTGCCATCAAGTTTGGTGCACCAATGGCTTGTTGAGATGTTAAGACGCGTCAATTTGGCTTTCTCTATTTTTGATGAAGAAAGGTGTGAAGCACTCGCCAGTGAGCAAGGGAACCCATTTGAGTCTGAGCAACTGATACTCTGTAGTTTAGACTTCTTAACTCATAACAGTCGCTATTTTGAACAAGCAACGCAAGCGCCATGGGATCTCATGGTGGTTGATGAAGCACATCACTTGACGTGGTCACCTGGGCAACCTTCTCAGGAATATCAAGTAATAGAAACGCTCGCAGAAAGAACCAAAGGCGTACTTTTATTAACAGCGACACCTGACCAGCTCGGTCACGAAAGCCATTTTGCACGGTTACGTTTGCTCGACCCTGATCGTTTTTACGACTACCACGAATTTATAAAAGAAGAAAAACAATACACAACACTAGCGCGAGCTATTACTCCTTTGCTTGAAGATAAGCAATTAGAAGATAAGCAAGTGGCTGCTCTCAATACATTTTTAGACGATCCCATTGATTTGAACGGACTGGGCTCGGAAGAGAATAAAAAGGCATTAATCGATGAGCTCATTGATAGACATGGCACTGGACGCCTCTTATTTAGAAATAGCCGTTCTGGTGTTAGTGGTTTCCCACAACGAAAACTCCATCAATACCCGCTACCAATGCCTGATATATACAGTGATTTATACAAAAATGAGTCTTTATCACTAAAGCAAAAGCTACACCCTGAAAGCCACGCTGAAGTCGTTAATGACTGGCTTGAACAAGATCCTAGGGTCAATTGGTTTTTATCGTTACTCGAGGAACTCAAAGGTAAAAAAGTACTAGCCATCTGCTCTAGTGCATCAACAGCTATGCAGTTAGCTGATTGGTTTAAGCAAAAGCATGCTCTTAGATGCACACTTTTTCATGAAGGTATGAGTATTGTTGAGCGCGACAAAGCAGCCAATTATTTCGCACAAGCAGAAGATGGCGCGCAAGTACTGATATGCAGCGAGATAGGTAGTGAAGGCAGGAATTTCCAGTTTGCTCACCACTTAGTGCTGCTAGACTTGCCTATGATACCAGATCTTCTTGAACAGCGAATAGGTAGACTCGATCGCATTGGACAGAAGCAACAAGTCAATATCCATGTCCCTTTCTTCAGTCATAGCGCCCAGCATGTCTTGCTAGATTGGTACCATCAAGGACTTAATGCGTTCGAACAGACATGCCCAACAGGAACAACCGTTTTTACCGAAGTTGAAGAACTGCTTCGCGAGGCGCTAAATACAGCAAATAATGATGACAAGCCCAATGAAAGTGACTTGATCGCACAAACAGCGACACTGCATCAGCAACTCAAACGCCAGTTAGAGTCCGGGCGTGACAAGCTGCTCGAACTTAACTCATCGGGAAAACACAAAGTTACGTCACTACTCTCAGGTATACAGGATTCAGATGACGACCCTACCCTAGAGCGTTTTATGATGCGTCTCTTCGACGCAATCGGTGTATTACAAGAAGAAAAAGACGATGCTTGCTATCTGCTCAAACCAACAGAATCAATGGTCAGTCAACTACCAGGAATGGGTGAAGAAGGAGCAACTATCACTTATGAGCGCTCAACGGCCCTTCAATTAGAGCATGTTCAGTTTTTTAGTTGGGATCACCCAATGTTGCAGCACGCCTTTGATATGATTTTAACAGAACCTTTAGGTAAAGCCTCTGTGGGTCTATGTAGCAACCGGCAATTACCACAAGGTAGCTATTGGTTAGAATGCTTGTTCGAAGTCTCGGCTCAGGCAAAGCCTGAATTGCAACTAAACCGATTTTTACCACCAACACCTTTTATTATTCGCGTGAATAATAAAGGTCAACAAGTTGATAAACCTTGGTTATCGGTATCTACCATAAACCCCAAAACGGCGACTCAATTAGTGCAAGCACTTCAAGCTCAAATTGAACCTGCACTAGCACAAGCTCAATTACATGCTGCTAAAAAAGCAGAACTCTTGCGCAGTGAAACAATGAACAGCATGACGTCATTGTTATCTGGAGAATATAAACGCATGCAACGATTAAGCGACATTAACCCCTCAGTGCGTGATGAAGAAATTGATTATTTACGTTATCAGCTTGATGAGTTAACTAAACATATATCTGAGGCTAAGCTAAGCTTGCAAGCTATACGATTGGTTGTGAATAATCACTAATGGCTCTATTACATTATTCGCCGCCAACCACGCCCTACTTGCGCATCCTATATAAAGATGAGTATCTATTGGTATTGGATAAGCCTAGTGGCTTATTGTCAGTACCAGGCATTAAATTTAAAGATAGCCTCCAAAACAGAGCACAACGCGTTTACCCGACAGCGACCGTTGTTCATCGTTTAGACATGGCAACGTCAGGCATAATGCTGATGCCTTTGCAAAAGCATAC
>CAZVDU010000224.1:3609-5339 GCA_964625615.1 uncultured Pseudoalteromonadaceae bacterium
CTTCATGCCACTGAAATTAGTTTTGAACACCCTGACACCGGCGAGCATATGCATTTTATAAGTCCCTGTGAGTTTGAAAAAAACTATGTGTAAAAACGGTTAAGTAGCTATACCTAAAGAAATAGCTTCTTATCACCGATAAACTGTTATGGTTCATCAAATTGCACTAGAACACTCTGTGAAGAAAAACAAGACGATCACGTTAGCAAAGTACTTTGCTTTGCTGATACTGTTGTTTGCAACGCTTTCAAGTTTTGCACAAACGCTTAACCCGCTTGATATGAGAACCGATGATGTTAAGCGCCACTTCTCCGAGGATCGATTTGACATCCTCCTTGCCGGCGAACAGGAAGTCGCAGTCATTATTCAAGAATCAACGGTCGCCATATCAAAAGGCGCTGTTATTATGCTGTCAGACACAGGGCAAACACCCTTAGGTTCGCGTTCCCTCGATTCAGTAGCAACGCTACTGAATCAATATGGTTGGGCAACTCTCTTGGCTGCTCCGCCTATTATCGGTTTATCGCAAGAAACCACCGACAATGCGCAAGAAAACGACACTAATATTGAGGTCCTTCCTACAGACGGGCTCCAAGCTATTATCCAGGAAAACTTTGATGCTCATCAGCAACAACTTCAATTGCTGATGCAAAGTTTGTTAGACAAAAGTACCGAATATCCAGGGTTCGTTGTGGTTGTATCAGAAGGTACAACGGCTGCTTGGCTTGCTAAAATGTATAATGAGCAATTAGTGACAGAGCCGGATGCTTTTGTATCTCTCAGTGCTTACTGGCCACAAATAGAATTGAATGATCAAATAGCAGGCTATCTCGCCAACACAAGTTTCCCAGTGTTAGACATGTATAGCCAATGGGATAACAAATGGACAATTACCACTGCTGAAAAGCGAAGAATTGCAGCGGTTAAGGCACTAAAGTTGCATTTCCGACAGACTGAACTCATAGGTGTTCCAATCGGTCAGGGCCAGCATCAATACCTAACTAAACAAATCATCGGCTGGTTGACCTTTATGGGTTGGTGACGTTTCAAATTCTGCCTTCTTATACCAATTCACGCTTTTTGGCTGTTCTTTTTTAATCACTAATTATTCTTTAGGTGACGTCACCGTTACGAAAATGTTCTATTTGTAGTACTGAAAAAATAATACCTTCAACTATACTTCGTAGTGATTCAGGACTTTCGATGGAGGTGACTGCCTTGAACATCGATGATTTTATTAAGACCAAATCTATGCAACTCGCATTTTATGTGCGTGCATTTTGGCAACGCAGGATTAGCTATTCTGAACTAGACCTATATTTTTGGGATACCATGGAAGAATGGAATCACATTAAGATTGAGTCTTCACTACCATACAGCCATAAAGAGCGAGTATTTTGGCATTTATTGCATCAAATACACTATTGGCCCGAAATAAAGTTACTTAACGACCACTACCTTCGTTCGGAGCTTAATACTTGTATGGTATATCTCGAAGGAGAAGGTCAATTCCCCTTGGACTGTGTTGGTGTTCGACCTTAACTGGCTTGCTTTACGGTACATAAAGCCGTTTCTTCCTAATAATCATTGAATCCGTCCGCTTAACGTGATCAAATACGTCACTTATCTAAAGTACATATTTTCTCTCAGGTTTTATCAATAACACTTTGATTGATTCATTCAAACAACAACTACAGCACTACGCTGATAAAAGGCTCATCACTGTCTTC
>CAZVDU010000225.1:0-5300 GCA_964625615.1 uncultured Pseudoalteromonadaceae bacterium
TTCCTGCCGCAGTTGAATTGTTTGAGTTTAATGTGGCTAACTATCCAAACTCCCTGAATGTTTATAATAGTTTAGCTGACGCGTATGAGAGTGCAGGGCACATTAGCAATGCAACAGCCAAAATAGAGTTAGCATTGAAGCTGGCAAGAGAACCAGAAGCTATAGCGCACCTAAAGGAGCGCATGAGGCATTTAGAAGGTCTTGTTTCAGAAAATACAAACTAGCTTTGGCTTAACATTATGCGTGCTTCGAGTTGTAAGTAGAAACCGATTCACGGATTATTTCGGTTGGCCAATAACCGGTGAAAGCCGAATAAAGTGTTGATGTTTTAACTGGTGGTTAAAATATAGATAAAACTACCCTTTTGTTGGAATGTTGGTTGTTTTTCTAGATTTTAGTTAGGGGTGCTAAACAAGTTAGACGTTGGTTTTATAATAGGGCATATATAATGCCCTATTTCTATTAAGATGCTAATAAGTTAAATAGCTACTATACCTTGAGTATCAAGTATAGGTATATTGCCTGTGTAGATACCAACTTCAGTGAGTTCGCTTCCATTAACCTCATAGATACCGATGCTGCCTGTTAAACCAAATAACTGATACAGAAACCTGCCGTCATCTGAGATGTCTAAGTCAATAAAACCATCTGACTCTCTAAACGCACCAGTTGGTGGTGTTGTGTCGAGATTTAGCCCAAAATCACTGGTAGGCGTGTTAGGGCCGAAGGTCAAATCGCCGACTCTTTCAATTTCCCCCGGCGCACCACTAAATTCAAACGATGTGATAGAAGCATCTAATGCGTTAGATACCCAGAAGTTTTGAGAGTCAGGAGAAACGGCAATCCAACACGCTGTGCGCTGATTGTCTTCTGGTGAGCTTGCAGGAACGTCTAATTGAATAGGGTCCAATGTGCCGCCAGGCATTAATTGCCAGACTGAAACTGAGCCAGTTTGAAGCTCAGGAAATACTGGAGGCGCACCGTCAACTTGGAACTCACGAGCTTCGGTCACAACGGCAAAAATGCTGTTATCTCGAACAATCATTTCAAAGCCAATAGCAGAAGGAAGGTTGCGGCCTTCAGCGTTGTTTTGAAGGCTAGATGTTACACCGTCAGTTTGGTTAGCTGTTAACAAGCCACCTTCTTCTACACCATAAACAACCAGTGCATCCTCATTTAGGCTTTCCAGTTGGTTAGATCCTGCATTGATACTTGATATAAGCAGATAGTCGCCGTTAGGTGCAAAACGAACAGCCGAAGGTCGGTTGTTTAATTCTCTGGTTGAGTTAGGTATGGGGAAAAGTTGTCCAGTATCTGTGAGGTCAAAACCCGTGACATTACCTTCCTGAATTGGCTCGCCGAGGTCACCGTCAGCATCAATATTCGTAACGTAAACGACACCATCATTATAAGCGATACTGTTTGGGCCAATAGCACCTGTGTTTGCAGCATCAGTAGATTCAACGTCAATAAGTGTTAATGTAAAATCAGTGTTGATTCGAAATGAAGTGACCGTACTACTACCGGCATTCACCGCCAGTAAGAACCTGTTGTCAGGCGTGTTTATCAAAGAATATGCAGAAATCAGTGGATCTAGACCTTCACCGCCGTCGAAATCAGTACTACCATTCCCACCTGTTGGGAATCTTCCATTAAATGATAAGGTACCATCCTCATTTCGGAGGAAAGCAGCTACAGCATTACCATCATCGGTATCGTTAATCTCATTCGTCATAACAAATACAGCACCAGCTACAGAAGTAGCAGTTGGGCCTGGGTCACCTTGAGGACCCGTTGGTCCGGTATCACCTTGCGGCCCTTGCGGTCCAGTTGCACCGTCTTGTCCGTCGTCACCGTCACATGCTGCCAATAGTGAAACCAGCGCCATACTTAACGCTAGTTTTAAGAATTTATTCATAACATCTCCTTCAGAAGTTATTTGAATTTTTATATCGAATGTTACCGAAATTTTTTATGCATTTTATGGAATGGTGTACTCATTTAAGGTACATGTTTAATTTAGATCTGATTTACATGGATAGTCTTAACAAAACCCATTTTAAATCGTCACAAAATGGTGTCTTATTTGTAACATTGATTTATTTTTAAAAATGAAAAATATTTTACATGTAATTTGATGGGGTTGATGAGGTACTTAATGTAGTTGTGTAATGAAATTTAAAATAGGGTGCAGCATAAAACTAACACCCATAGTGATGACATTGGTCGGGCAATCCTTAGTAATACTCTAACTTGCTCGCTTTGCCCCAGAATATACGGTAGGAGAATAGTGTGTAGGCGAATATGCAGGGAATGACAATAAGTGCGCCGATTAAGATGAACCTCAAAGAAGCCGGAGCGCTTGCTGTTTCCCAGATCGTCATTTTATCTGGGATGATAAAAGGGTAGTAGCTCGCCGCCAAACCACCAAAGCATAACCAAAACAGTGCCACTGCAATGACAAAGGGTAGCCATATACCGTCCGTATTTAATTGCAGCAACCTGGGGATAACCAGTTTGCATATAACGAAGAGTGCCAGCACTGCTATAGGAATGATACCCAATACAAATGCGTAGGGTGAGTTTGTCCAAAAACGTAGCACTTGCTGGTGAATTGCTAGATTTACCAGACTTACCGCAACTATGCCGATTGCAAAGGCGTTCAAGTAGAACTGAGCCCATACTTTAGCTTTTTGTTGCAACACGCCGTCGGTTTTCATCAATAACCAGCAAGCCCCAATAAACGTATAAGCTGATGTAACGCCTATACCGCTGATAATAGCGAAGCACTGTGCGTAGAAATGGGTTTCCAGGCCCATGACGTAGATGCCTAACATGTAGCCTTGCATAAAGCTGGCTAAGTATGATCCTACTTTAAACGCATAATCCCATTGGATCTTGCGCCCTTGAGCAACTTTTGCTCTGAAGTCAAAAGCAACGCCGCGTAATATAAGTCCGACTAGCATGAGTGTTGATGGTAAATACAGGGTTTGTAGTATTAGACTATGAGCTTTTGGGAAAGCGATAAGGAGAATCCCGACAGCTAACACCAACCATGTTTCGTTGGCATCCCAGAAGGGGCCTATTGAAGCGATCATAATGTCTCGTTGCTTAACGTCGTCCATTGGCAATAGCATGCCTACACCCAAGTCAAAACCATCAAGAATCGCGTAAGCTAGAACTGAGAATCCGAGTAATCCGACAAAAATAACAGCTAAATTTGCGTCGTTAATCATGCAGCACCTCCAACGACATCTGTTGATATATGACGTCCGTCCGAACGTTCTTCTAGTGTATATTCTTCAATCTCTACTGCTCGACGAGCCATAAGAAATAAAGTCTTGATATAAGCGATCAGTAACCCAGTGTATAGCAAGGCATAGAGTGTGAGTGACAGTGCGACATTGCTAGCGGGTATCTGTGTTACTGCTTGCTCTGTCGTTAATACACCACTAACAAGGTATGGTTGTCTCCCAACCTCGGTGACATACCACCCAGCTAAAGTTGCTATCCAACCGGAGAACGTCATCCAGGTGCATAAGGTCAGTATTTTCGGTGGTAGGTGCTTTTTGCGAAGCAAGTATGAGCTAGCTACCCAAGCGCTAACCAGCATCAACATGCCAACCCCAAGCATCACGCGAAAACTAAAAAATACCGCAGCAACTGGGGGGTGCTGCCCCTCAAACTCCTTGAGTCCCTTAATCTCACCATCCCAATCATGGGTGAGTATTAAACTGGCTGCATTTGGTATTGCAATTTCTAGCCTATTGCGACGCTCTTCTTCATTCGGGATAGAGAAAAGCACAAAAGGGGCGCCTTCAGTTGTTTCCCACAAGCCTTCCATTGCAGCTATCTTCTGGGGTTGATGTTCAAAAGTATTCAAACCATGCATATCGCCGGCAAGAATTTGCAATGGAATAAGTACAGCAGCGACATAGAGTGATGTTTTCAATGCTACGCTGGGCGCACGTTTATGATCGGCATGTTTGATGCGATAGGCAGAGATACCCGCGATGAGAAAGCTTGCTGTTAAGCCTGAGGCGAGCAGCACATGCACAAGCCGATAAGGAAAAGATGGGTTAAATATGATCTTATACCAATCTGTAGCATGCGCGACGCCGTCGATCATCTCAAATCCTTGTGGGGTGTGCATCCAAGAGTTGAGCGCCAGGATCCAGAAAGCGGATAAGGTTGTGCCAACAGCGACAACTAACGTGGCTAGTGTATGCAGCCAATTGGGTACTCTATGAATGCCAAACAGCATTATCCCAAGGAAAGTCGCCTCAAGGAAGAATGCTGTCAGCACTTCGTAGCCAAGTAACGGGCCTGCAATATTGCCAACAGTTTCCATAAAGCCAGGCCAATTGCTGCCGAACTGAAAGGACATGGTTATACCGCTGACGATGCCCAACGCGAAGGTTAGCGCGAATATGCGTACCCAGAATCGGTAAACACGCATCCATACAGGATGTTTGGACAGGGTGAAGCGTAGTTTGAAATAAAAGAGAAACCACCCCAACGCAATAGTGATCGTTGGGAAAAGTATATGAAAGCTAATATTGAGCCCGAATTGGGCGCGCGAAAGCATAAGGACGTCTGTCATAATGGACTCCCAATAAACATAAATGAGTGAAGGTTTTTGAGCCTTGTGCAAGGCCAGTGCTGTTACTTCAAATCAGGATCGTGATAAGAATCGGTCTTTCACATCCAGTACTTTGCCTACACCAGAACCCAGTTTCATCAAGGTTTGTAGCTTCTCTGGGCCTAAGTGTTGCAGCTCAACGCTCCATTTGGTCGCCATTTCGAGTAAATCGTGGATCTCGTTGAGCCTCTCTTGTGCATGTGACTCAGTGTCGTTCGCAGGTTTATCGAGTAACAAATCACGTAGCAATGAAAGCGTCGGTTCAATTTCACGCTTTCGGCGTTCCTCAAACACTTTGTTAGCCATATCCCAGATAGTGCCTGATGCTGTGAAGTAATCCTTACGATCACCTGGAACGTGGTTTACTTGCACAAGACGCCAAGATTGTAATTCTTTCAACCCCATACTCACATTGCCTCGAGAAATACTTAAGGCTTCAGCAATTTCATTTGCTGTTAACGGTCTATCCATAACAACCAGTAGAGCGAATAGCTGCCCTACAGTGCGGTTGAAACCCCATTTACTGCCCATTTCTCCAAAGTGCAAAACAAAAGATTCAATCATAGGTGACATCTGCATTTCTATACCTTTTGAAGTTTCAGAATTTATTGAAAGTATAATGCATTCTTGATTGAAATCAATATTTTTGTCAATAAAT
>CAZVDU010000226.1:0-5296 GCA_964625615.1 uncultured Pseudoalteromonadaceae bacterium
GTCTTGAAGTACCTGATGGGATGGGCCTTATTGTCAGAACTGCCGGTGTCGGTAAATCAGCAGAAGAGCTTCAATGGGATTTAAATATACTTGTCAAACATTGGGGTGCAATCTCACAAGCCGCTGATTCTAAGCCTGCTCCATTCCTGATTCATCAGGAGAGCAATGTTATTGTTCGTGCGATTAGAGATTATCTAAGACGCGATGTGGGTGAAATCCTTATTGATAAGCCCAGTATTTACGAACAAGCCATGCGCCATATAGAACTTGTGCGTCCTGATTTTGTTAATCGTGTTAAACAGTACTCTGGTGAAGTTCCTCTATTCAGTCACTATCAAATTGAAAGTCAAATTGAATCGGCCTTCCAGCGTGAAGTTAGACTCCCTTCTGGTGGCTCGATCGTTATTGACCCGACTGAAGCTTTAACTTCTATCGATATCAACTCTGCTCGCGCAACAAAGGGTGGTGATATTGAAGAAACAGCATTAAATACAAACTTAGAAGCAGCCGATGAAATAGCTCGTCAACTGCGCCTAAGAGATTTAGGCGGCTTGGTGGTCATAGATTTCATCGACATGACTCCTATTCGTAATCAACGTGAAGTTGAAAATCGTATGAAAGATGCCGTGCAACATGATAGAGCACGCATCCAATTAGGTCGGATATCGCGTTTTGGTCTATTAGAAATGTCTCGCCAACGTTTACGCCCTTCCCTCGGCGATTCTGCGCATAATGTATGTCCACGTTGCAGTGGTCACGGCACCATTCGTGGTATTGAATCTTTAGCATTGTCTATTTTGAGACTACTCGAAGAAGAAAGCATTAAAGACAACACTGGTCAAATTGAGGCACAAGTACCGGTTAGCGTAGCGACCTACTTGTTAAATGAAAAACGTGTTGCTATCCGCAGTATTGAAAACCGCAATGACGTCGGTTTGCTTATTATTCCTAACCCCAATATGGATACTCCGCACTATTCTGTTGTTAGGCGAAAGACCGATGATGTGGTTAGTGAAGTCAGCTATACCTTACCTCTAGAACAAAAGGCTGAAGAGGAAGCTGTTACGACTAAAGCTGATGTTAAAAAGCGTGAGCAACCGGTCCTTCAAGGATTCGAAACACCCACACAAGCAGCACCTAAACCTACTGAATCTAAAAAGGCAGTTGTAACTGAAAAATCACCGTCATTATTCGACGCTATTGGTAATTGGTTCTCATCATTATTCGGAGAAGAAGAACAACCGAAGAAAGCTGAGCCTAAAAAGCATAATAATAGAAAACGTAATAACCAACGCGATGGCAAGAATAAACAACGCCAAGGTCGTAATAAGACGAATAATCGTAATAATGAAAACCGCGACTCTAGAGATGAACGCCGTCCAAACAATCGTAAGGAGGCTGATCGTAAGCAGCAGAATAGAAAACCGGAAAGAAATAATAAAAACGACAAATTAAACGCTAATGAGCAACCAGCACAGCAGAAAGTTGCTGAAAGACGCCAACGCCGAGATAATCGTAAAAGTGTCAGGAATAAAGCGCCAGTAGATGTTGTAGAAACAAAGAATGTAGTAGAAGCCCCTGAGCAAGAAATTAAAAAGCCAGTTGCTGCGACTAAAGAGAAAGATGCTAATGGCAATACTGAAGCCAATGAGTCTCGCACTCGTAGTCGTCGTTCACCTCGCCATGCTAGAGCTGCAGGGCAAAAGCGTCGTAAAAACGACAGCAGTGAAGCTCAAGAAGAGAACAAGAATATTCAGGCTGTAGAGTTACAGGATAAAAATATAGAGCCTCAAGAAGCAGAAGCAAAAAAAGACACTGTCGTTGAGTCAACTTCAAGAGTTGACACTAAAAACACTAACGTAGATGAAACTGTTACCACACTTAAGGTAGAAGAGAAGTTGGTTAAACTTGAAGAAACGTCTCAGAAAGAAGAGTCTGTTCCTCAGCAAGTTGAGATCGATCTTAGTGTTGCACCAGATAGTGATAGTGAGCAGGAATTGGTAACATCTGAAAAAACAGATCTCCCGATTGAAGTCGATAATTCAGTCAAAGAACCAATTAAGGCTGAAAAAGAAGTCGTGGTATCAGAGAAACCGAAAAAAGTTAGACAGCATTTTTCAGCTCGATCAGTATCAGCGCCAATGGCTAAACCTATAGAAATCACTGACGCTTTTGTTGATTACGCTATTGCAGCTGTAGACGAAGAGTCTAGACCTGCACATAAAGCAGGTAATGCTGCTGCAATGTTGAATGCTTCCACCGGTGCCCAAGCACCTGCGGGACGCCCAACCTCACTTTAGCGAATGAGCATAAAGTAATATCAGTAAATGAAAAAGCAGCGCCTAAACGCTGCTTTTTCATTTGAAGTTGATAGAAATTAGTGCGGTCTAATAGAATCGTTAATTTCTATTAACGCTTTAAATGGATCATCAGCTTTAGTAATAGGCCTACCAATGACTAGATAATCAACACCAGCATCTAACGCTTTTGAAGGTGTCATAACACGATGTTGGTCATCTAACGCACTACCAACAGGTCGGATACCAGGCGTTACGAGATTGAAACCTACAGGTAAATCTTCTCTCAGCATAGAAGCTTCCTGTGCAGAACAAACGACACCGTCCAATCCTGCATTATTTGTCAGCCTTGCTAAATTTAGAACTTGATCTGTTGTACTCTGCTCGACACCTATTTGATTCAACCCATCTTGATCCATACTGGTTAACACAGTTACTGCAATAAGCTTAGGCGCCTCGCTTCCCCAGCTATCGAGCGCTTGCTTAGCTGTTTCCATCATTTTTAAACCACCGGAAGCATGAACATTTATCATCCATACACCTAAATCAGCTGCGGCTAAACAAGCCTTTGCTGTTGTATTAGGGATGTCATGAAACTTAAGATCTAAAAACACATCGAAGTCCTTGTTAACAGCCCATGTCACAAAATCAGGCCCAAAATGAGTGAACATTTCTTTACCTATCTTAAGTTTACACTGAGTCGGATCGAGCTGCTCCACAAGGTTTTCTGCGTTTGTTTGATCATCAAAATCTAGAGCAACAATAACACGAGGTTCCACGACTATTTATTCTCCATCTAATCCAACAATAGGTTTAATGACGCCCCAATTCTTACATGAAGGACATAACCAATGTACTTTTTTACCTGAAAAGCCGCAGTTGCTGCAACGATACTTAGGGCGTTGTCCCAACTGATTCTCAATCAAGCTATGTAAATTCCCTAAGCTTTCAGCTACGTCATCACCTGCATGTTGCTCCATGTAAAATGAAAGCAAGACATCAAAGCCTTTCATAGTCGGGTGAGCCTTTAATTGCTCCGCTAAATATCGGCTTGCAGCTTCAATAGAGTCTCTTGACGCAACTAATCGCGCTTTTGATAAATAAGCACTGGCGCAATTATGCCAGTATTCATCAAGCTTAGTTTCATAATTCTGCCATGCATCCATTTCATGTGCACAGCTTTCAAGAATTGATATAACTTCACTTAGCCACTCAGCATCGCGTTTAGGTACTTCAAATAGGTACTCCATCGCCTGCCCAAACTGTTTATTTTCAACCGATAGTTTACCAAGCATTAACCATGGCCTAACAGCATGATCATCAATTAACACTGCTTTCTGCAACAACTCTTCTGCGAGCTCTTGATCCCCTTGAGTAATCAGTAATACAGCTTTTTCACAATAGAAATGAGCCAGTCGTTGACTTAATTCTTCATTCTCGGAGCGACATTTCATCATGCGTTCCGCTAGCTCTATTGCGTTACCCCACTCTTTGGTTGTCTGGTAAATATTAAATAACTGCTGTTGAGCATCCAAATAATACCTATCACTCTCTAGTAATTGAAGGTAAGCACCTTCAGCCCTTTCTAAAAAACCTGCGAGCATGTAGTCTCGTCCTAGCTCTTTTAGCGCTTGCTCTTTGTGAGCAGGATCAATTTCTTCTCTATCAATTAAATTTTGATGCACACGAATAGCACGATCTAATTCACCACGATGACGAAAGAAGTTGCCCATAGCAATATGAGTTTCTACAGTATCGTTATCTAGATTGATCATTTTTATCAACGAATCAACAGCTTTGTCAGGTTGATCGGATAAAAGGAAGTTTAAGCCTTTAAAATAATGGCGAGAAAGTAATTTAGATTGTTTACGCTGAGCTTGTCTTAAACTATTACGTCCCATAACGTAACCGTATCCGGCAGCAACAGGCAATAACAAAAAGACGAGTTCTAACATTACTTGTCTAACTTGACCTGCGAGAGTTTTTTATTTTCTTTAAGTGCTTTAGATAAACGCCACCGTAATTGAGATATCCAAATTAAAGAAACGAGTAAACCTGAGATAACGCCAAGAACAATACAAATTGCTATTAAGATCGATACAGGCATTTTTTGAGCTGCTATCAAAAAACTAACCGTTATCTCTTGTTTATTTTGTGCTCCAATGACGAACGCAAAAAACAATACAAATAGAAACACTAGCAATGTGCCTAAGAGCTTCAACAAGTCTCTCCGATAAAATGCTTTAACTAAATGAAAAACGGCACTCTAAGAATGCCGTTTAAAATATGAATTTAAAGTTCTAAACCTTCATTAACTCGTTCTCGGAGTTCTTTTCCAGGTTTAAAATGTGGGACATACTTACCATCCAACTTTACAGTTTCACCAGTTTTAGGATTACGCCCTACCCTTGGTGCCCTAAAGTGAAGAGAAAAACTACCAAACCCCCTAATTTCAATACGCTCACCCTTTTGTAATGTTTGTGCCATTTGCTCAAGCATTTCTTTAATCGACAACTCAACATCACGAGCAGCAATATGTTGATTGTTATTGGTAAGTTTTTCAATGAGTTCTGATTTGGTCATTCTAACCTCGTCTTCGGCAAGTTAAATCTCATTAGCAAAGGGCGACAAGTCGCCCTCTATTATGAAGAGACTCTATTAGTCACCTTTTGCCGCTTTGAAGGCTTCAGCCATTGCGCTTCCGAAACCGGCATCTTCTTGCTGATTATTCACTTTATCCATAGCTTCTTTTTCATCAGCTTGATCTTTAGCTTTCACAGACAAGTTTAGGATCCGATTCTTACGATCAACACCTGTGTATTTCGCTTCAATATCGTCGCCTACTTTAACAACTTCAGATGCATCTTCAACACGGTCTTGAGAAATATCAGCAACACGGATGTAACCTTCCACTTCTTCAGCAAGCTCTATTGTCGCGCCTTTAGCATCAACAGCAGTCACTTTACCTACAACGATAGCACCTTTCTTGTTATCTGTCA
>CAZVDU010000227.1:0-1626 GCA_964625615.1 uncultured Pseudoalteromonadaceae bacterium
CGTTTTTTGTTAGGCGATTGGGAATAGGACACTAGTACAGTGGTCCTTGAGAATGCAGCCCCTAAAGCTTGAGGTTGTAATATTTACCGGTTTTTACCCGGAAAGGGTACTTTTTTCCCTCAATTTTTCGTGCAAACGGGAAGAATAAAACTAAGTTGGTAGTTGTCATTTCGACAGAACTATTCAATAGGGTTAATTATGAAATTCAAAATGCTAGCACTACCAATCGCCATTCTCTTGTCCAATATGACTCATGCAGCTATCGCTCCGGGAACAGATACTGCTCCGTGGAAAGCGTATGCTACAGTTGGTGTATTTAGCACCAGCGGTGTTGTTGTTGTCGATTCTACACACGCAAAGTGTGTACAGAGGTTTCAAGATGCAATGGATAACTACTTAGCCAATCACGGTGGCAAGTTTGACGATATACAGTATTGCCATTTTAATCCGGCTAAAGTTGGGATAAGAATGGAGGATAAGCTTATATCTGATTTGAGAGTCTTGGAAGAAACTTATAGTATCGAAGAGTACCAGCTGCAAAAAAGTAAGCTATTCAAGGCTTATGAGACTGAGAGAAGTGAAAGAACTACTCAGCGTTAAGTTATTGCATGTAAGTTGTGGCGCTACCTTAATAGTAGTGCTGTAACTTTTTGTTTATTATGTATTTTACCCAATTTTACCCGCATAAAGTATAGCGTCACCTTCGTTTATGAGATAGGTTTATTAATTGACCAATACTAAGGTGTCTACACAACATGAAGATAATGTTCATATCGTTCTTAAGCCTGTTTTTTACGCAGAGCTTACTTGCTCATAAACTACCTTTTGATGCTTTCTATGCAGAAAACACAAAAAATGCACAGAATAAAAAAGTTTTTCTCATGACGGCGGTTTCTTATACCTTGACCAAAGAAGAAATTAATACGATTTTCGTCCAGAACAGCCAATATTTTGATTTCGTCAGCTGGCTTGAAGATCACTCAGGCGCCAGTGTTACCGATGTCGGCTTAAACATCGTGAGCGCAGGGAAGGCGACTGGTGAAAAAACGGATGGACAAGTCGACCACCTCAATAAAGGCGATGATTTTTATAAAGCATCTGTAGTAGCAATCACTACTTGCAATGCTTATGCAGTAATAAATAATGCAAGCTTTGCGAGTGCATTGGTGCCCAGGTTTACTGCTCCAGCATCTTTCACAACAGGAAAAAAAGCTGCTGTTGAGCATCATTATCTTTATGAAATCGCACAAAGCGTTTCTTTTGATTGTGTCTACCAAGGGGCTCTCACCGAACATTTACCTGATGAAAGACTCAAACATCGTTAGGGTATGCTGAGCTTTTATGTCTGGGTTTATTCTGGCGAGTGGCTCCTCATTGATCGTTCTTTAACAGCGAACATTAGGTCTTCAAGCTTTTTATTGAACTTGTCCCTCTCATTAGCGGTTAGGTTGCATTCGGAGAGTATGTAGTGACCAGTTCGTACCACGTTTTTCCATCGAGGGTTTAATGGTAGCTTCTGTAGGCTCAGGTATTTGTCTAGTGAGCGAGTGCGGAGCCTTCCTGAATCTATAGAGATTTTCCATATTCCACTTTTCTCTGCCAATTCGATCATATTCGAGTTAGTGG
>CAZVDU010000227.1:1726-5275 GCA_964625615.1 uncultured Pseudoalteromonadaceae bacterium
GAGCAATCTCATAAAGCGTTTTATGTATTTTGCTTAGTAAATTGTCATTTCTAGATAGCTTAGCAAGCTGTATGGCATCTTTTGCATGGCGTTTGCTCTGTTCGAGTTCATTCTTTTTGTATGCGATTCTTGCCTTGATGTAAAAAATCTCATCAAAGTAGCTCGCATCTTTAGGAGAGTTTGAAGTGACTTGCTCTAAAAAAAATTCAGCTTTTACGACTTCATTGTGTTCTAAGCGCGCAATAGCTAAGTTTTTAAAGGCACGCAACTTTTCTTCTTCCGAAAGCTTCATAGAAAATGTTTCTATAATTTTATTTGAATAGTAATCGTTTTTTTCAGTGTCTTTTAACGATGAAGAAATGATGGCTAGGTCTTCATACAAGTGGGAAATGTTTGTATGAACTCGTATATCAAAATCTTGTTCCTGAGTGTATGCCGTAAAACTGTCGAGCGCCTGTTCATAGTAGTAAACGCTTTTTTCATAGTCTCCAATATCTTTGTTGAGTAAACCCAGGTTATTGAGCGTTGTGCCTATGTAGTATTTATTACCGATAATTTCCTTAAATTTAAGGCTCTCTTTATAAAAGCTTAATGCGCTCTCAAACTCTTTTTGCTTATAGTGAATTAACCCGAGATCATTGCTGCTCTTTGCTAACCAATCAATATTCTCAGTGCTATCAGCTAAAAAGTAAGCCTTGTTTAAATATTCAAATGCCCTTGAATAAGCATTTAAATGCAAATGATTGAGGCCGACCTGTCTATTCCATTGGTATCGAGCTGTGATGCTTTTTTCGAATGCTTCATTGTTACGTGTTTCATTTAGGTAGTATTGGCTCCGATTCCCATCTCCCTGATTTGCGTATAGTTTTGCCAATGCTAAATACACGAGTAGTAATTCTGAGTTTTTTCTTTGACTTTGTAATGTCTGTGCTTGTTTAAGGCAGCTTTCAATAGCCGTGTCATTCGCCTGTTGTTGAACAGATCCTTCGCAGTTCAATTCTTGTGTTGTCGTTGATGAATATGCACTGTTACTGAAAATTACAACGAATAAAAGCATGAGGGTTGTTAGAATACGGGGTGTGTTTAGACACATTCTTACGCTTTTATTTAGATAAGGCATTGATTTATTATTGTTCTTTAATTTTCCAATGACACATGGTTAACAATACTAACGGATAATCTCTGCTAGTTTTATTAATGATTATACATTGATTAACCTTTGACTATGTTTAGCTTACTTGAAATATCATTCTGCCATATATGAGGTTAGCTAAATCTTCAGTTAGTGCTCAATATGACATGATACCCTCTTTGAGCATGGTCGAAAATCGATGCAGTTTATCTGTTGATAAAGAACACTTTTTTAATACGTAAAGAACAGATTTCATAAGTGGCATAAGGCTACTTTTTGCTTTTCTGGTTTATAGAACAATCGGAATAACCTTCGTTTACAAAGCTGAGCATTCCATCACTAGCCATCGCTGAAGATTCAAGCTCTTTGTTTCTCGGCCATTGAAAACGGCAATCAGAATTGTTGTAGAATACTTAACAAACTCACGTTCTTGAAGTTAAAAAATTTATGGCTGAGGCACCCTATGCTGGTGTGAGAGTTTTCGTAAACAGCATTCATGCAATACAATATGGTGGACTAGACAAGCTTGTTAGAGAGACTAAAAGTTGACTAAAAAAAGCGATCAAACTACCGCCTATTTCAAAAATAGAACGTCAGTTCAGAGTACTCGCCTAGAGCATACGGAGGCGAGTACGTGGCCTAACACTATCTTGTGACTGTTACTACAACAGGTATTGTTGTAGTTGCTATTCCGTCTGTAGCACTAACTGTTAGGTTATAAACGTTATCCATATTATCATCTAATGGACTATCGAAGTCAGGTCGGGTATTAAAGAAAAGTACACCATTGCTTAGATCTGGACTGAAGAAACGCAAGTTAAACAAGGCACTATCCGTGCCGCCACTAATGGCTAGTGTCACATTGTCGCCATCTGGATCTGTTGCTTGTATTCCACCCGCAAAGGTTTGACTAACAGATGTTACGATACGGATTGAGGGAGTGTTCTCTCGCTCATGCAAAGTAACTCCTCTGTCGCTTGCCGACAACACATCAACATCACCATCATTATCAATATCGATTGCAAAAACTGAGAAAGCATTTGTAGCTTGATCTGTAATTACTCGATCTGAGAAAACCTGACTACCATTATTTTCATACCAAGCAATGTTATCGTCATCTCTGTTGGCTGAGAGCACATCCATATCGCCATCATTGTCGATGTCTATCGCAAACACTGATCGAACATTATCTGCTTGCACACTGATCTCATGCCGAGTAAAACTTTGACCGTTATTATTTTCATGCCAAGCAACGGTATCATTTATACCACCGGCAGACAGCACATCGATATCACCATCATTGTCCACATCGGCAGCATAGATGGAATTGAACAAAAAACCGAAATCCACAACTCTCTGGATATACTCTTGGCTACCATCGTTCTCATATAAAACAATGACATTGGCAAGAAAATCAGAAGCCAGAATATCCACGTCTCCATCATTGTCAACGTCTAATGCAAGAACAGATCTTGGATCTCCTAAAGATATCGGATCTCCTGACGGGTCATTCACAAACTGTCTAGTAAAGTTCTGATTGCCATTGTTTTCATACCAAATAATTTCGCCACTGCGAGAAGATCCTGTTAGCACATCCACATCACCATCATTGTCCATATCTATCGCAGAAACTGACTCAGGCCGTCTATTAGCCTGTGACACTATAAGATGCTCGGTAAAGTTCGAGTTACCATCATTCTCGTACCAGGCAACGGTGTTATTGCCAAAACTCGTTGACAACACATCTGTATCTCCATCATTATCAATATCAATAGCGTACAGAGAAACGATCTCATCATTAGTTTGAGGAACGATTACTCGTTCTGTATAGACATTACTACCCTCATTCTCATGCCAGACAATGGATGTATTACCTGAAACTGTGCCTGCCGAAATAATATCAGCGTCCGCATCACCATCAAAATCAATAGCAAAGAATAGGCTTCTAGATTCAGTACCAATGATATTATTATTAAATCGAGGTTCAGTAATGGTAAAAATTGGTGCAGCATTTTCCTGCACTATATCACTCACACGAATCTGCAGCGTCACTTCCCGGCTGTTGCCATTGCTGTCTGTTACAATCACAGTAATACTGTAAATGTTGTTGCCATCACTATCGCCTGGCTGCTCAAAATCGGCTGGTGCGTTAAAGGTTAACTCGCCGGTAACTGGGTCAATACTAAATAAGGCACTGTCTTCTGCATTCCTAATAGTTAAGGTCTGGGTGCCACCCTCTGGGTCTGTAACTTGCACAACGCCAACGCCCGTTTCATTTTCAGACACCTCAAAGCTGATTGTCTGGTCATTCTCATACCAAGTAACAGAGTTATCGATAAAACTGGCTGATAACACATCCATATCACCATCACTGTCAACGTCAGCGGTAAAGACGGAGATAGCCCCATCAGCGAAGG
>CAZVDU010000228.1:0-5252 GCA_964625615.1 uncultured Pseudoalteromonadaceae bacterium
CTGCAATGCCTGATATGGGCGGCATGGGTGGCATGGGTGGCATGGGTGGCATGATGTAGTGGATTGCCCACTACGTTTTAGCGCCATTAGCTAACCCGTTAATATAAAAAACCGAAACCTATGTGTTTCGGTTTTTTTTTGCTATTTAATTTAAGGTTAGTTCTACTACATCTTTCCTAGCGGCAATGCGCATTGTCATTAATAATTGCTGTTGATGGATATCGGTTATATGGTCGATAGTATTGGGTAAGTAGCCAATAAGTCTAAATGCTTTGTCATCCAGCGCATATGACCACAACTGAAAGTTATCATTTATGCCATAAATTACGTTATCTTTGATGATGAAACCTTTATCGCTGCCTTGCCCGTCTAATGCTGTAATAAGCTGGTCCTCTGCGGCGCCGGGTTGCCAGAACCTGTCTATATTATCCATATAAATTAACTGACCATTCTCGCTTTTATGTGCCCATGCAACGCTTTTGTCATTGATGACGCGAATGTCAGAATTGGCCATGTTGATTTCAACGAACTTTTCAACACCTTGCTGTCGCATCATTGCTATAACAGTTTGTTTATCATTGTCCCAATGAAATAGACTATATACAGGTTGCTCTAAGTGAATTGTAGTTTCACGACCATCTAAATAAAGTCGTTTCAGCTCTGATACAACGTTAACTAAAACACTTTGACCATCGGCAGACCAAACCAAGCCGGTCACGTAGGTATCCATTGGAAAATGACTTAGCTGTTGTGAGCCGTCGCCGTTAGTGAGCCAAACTTGTGAGTTACCTGAGCGTCTTGATGTATAAGCGATTAGAGTACCACCAGGTTGATACCTGGCAAGGTTCTCTTGAAATGTTGATCGCTCTAAAACGTTGTAACTCAAGTTTGTTATATCTGAGATATTATCTTCGTTGGTAAGCTGAGATAGTGGGACAGACACTACATCGCTGTCATAATGACCTTTAATAGCCAACATTCGTTTACCGTCTGGGTGGAAAACCGGGGTGCTCATCGCCACATCAAGAGGAAGGCTAATATCGGTTATTTGACCATCGTATGAAAGCGTAAAGAGCTGCCTACCTGTGCTAAATATCAACTGACCATCTAACGCCGAAAAGTTGGGGTAAATGTATCTGAATTTCGGTATTTCCTCAGGATAAACTATTGGGTGGCTGGATATCCGGTGGCCATCAGGTTTTAAGGTTTCAATATAGAATTGACCATCACTCTGAACGCTGGTCAAAGCGATTAAGTTTTGACTAGGCGAGTAGTCATAATCGATTAAATTTCCGTATTGCAACGCATAAAGTGTTTTGCTCCTGTTGTTGCTGATGGAATAACTGATCAGTTGCCAACGATTAGAATGTTTTTGGAACAAAAGAATTTCGTCATTATTTATCCACTTCGTGTTTGTTATTTCAGAGTTTTTACATTCCATGTGTGTGGTCGGTGTTTGCGGGGAGGTGAGCGCTTGTCCAAAGTCTAAGCTTTGTAATTGGAAGCAACTTTTCTGCGTCACTGGTTTCCCACAATCATCTGCTTTTATAAAAGCAAGGGTTTTACCGTCATCAGAAAAGGAAATACTATCGAATGAGCCCAAGTCCTCTGTTAGCTGAAACTCCTCTTGGGTTTTGATGTTTTTTGCCCATAGGTGATTAATGCAAAGCACTTCTGGAAAACGTTTGAACACTACGTAGTTTCCGTCAGGCGAATATATGCTGGCGAGCTCTCTATCATCTGTTGATGTCAGTGGCCTGATATTTTTAATGGTGAGTGGTGATGTTGGTTTCGACAAATAGGCATTAGTGATAAGGATCCCAACAACTAAAACCAGTATCGAGGCAGCGATCAGGTTGAGCCACTTTATTGGTTTTTTCTCATCTGTTTTAATCGGTGTATCACTGACTTCAATAGCATTTTCAGCTTTATATTGTGCGTCTTGCTTATCTGTCAGTAACGCAGAATCGTCTGCTTGCCAGCGGACATCACATTCCAGGCTATAGCCTCTTTTTGCGTGAGTTTTTATAAAGCTCTGCACTTTACCGTCATCACCCAGTGCTTTTCTTAACTGTGCGATACACCTTTGCAGCGTATTAGGTGAAACAACAGTATCTTTCCAAACATGAGTCAACAGGTCTTCCTGACTGACTACTTGGCCTTGATTCTCTGCCAAGTAATTTAGAACGGCTAACGCTTTGGGTGGCAAAGATTGAGAGTTCTTGTTGTGGGTGATTTGATTTCTGGATACATCAACAAAAAAGCCACCAATCCAATATTGTTCAGCCATACAACCTCATGTTAGCAAGTATACAAGGCGCTTGATTTCCAGCACCAACTCGATGCCAGCAACGTTAACACTATAACTCTTTGATAAGAATATGATGCTTGATATTCGTTTAGAAATCAGCGAAAAATCAGGTTTTTGTCATGTGTTTCTGCGCACTGTTAGTATGTTGAGAGCTTATCTGGAATGACTAGCCAGCGACAGGCTGGGCCTAAACGAATACAAAGGATCAATATGACGAACAGTTGGAACTTTAAGTGTGTACTCTATGCCTTCTTGCTGAGCACTATTTCTGTGACTTCAGAAGTAACCGCGCGGGACAACAATGAAGCGCCTAAAGCATCAGTCGAGGAAGCTAAAATCAAACATTGGCGAATGCCTGCCATTGATCTGTCATTCAATGACATTCCTGAATTAGAAAACGCTTTTATCGATGCAATGCCAGCTGATATGAAAGATGGAATTAAGGTTGGTGAATTAGGCATTGATGGTGGTAGAAAGGAGTTAATCCTTAACTTAGTTAATGAGATTGCTGAGGGAAACCATGGTAACTATGACAGCCTACTGATTTCACAGAAAGGCAAGTTGTTGTTTGAATCATACTTTAGACGCGGTCGTGTCGATTTATCTCACCCGCAATCCTCTGCTACTAAAACTTATACTAGCCTTGCACTTGGCCGGGCAATTCAATTGGGATATTTGACCATGGCAGATTTGGATAAGCCGTTGGTTAGTTTCCTAAAGGAATTAAACCCATTGAGATTTGCTGCGGGAGTGCATTCGATCACGCTACATAGCGCATTAACAATGACTACTGGTATTCGCCTTAGTGAGGAAGAGTGGGAAACAATCGGCACAGAGTCCGACTTGGTAAAAGGTCAGCAGGAAGTTCAACAAATCCTCGAACGTACAGCACCTATTACTGTTAAGACACAGGTCTTTGAGTATGGCACCGGACCTCAATTAGTGATGCAAGTCATTGAAGCTGTCGTACCTGGAACAGCAGAAGATTTTATAAAGAAAGAACTCTTCGGCAAAATGGGTATCACAAATTTTAGTTGGCGAACGGCTGCTAGCGGATTACCAGAGTCTGGTTGGCGGGTGAGCGTAACATCCCGAGATATGGTCAAGTTAGGTACATTGGCGATGAATAAAGGTCAATGGAACGGTGAGCAATTGATTTCAGAAGCCTTTATCAACAAAGCCACCTCCCGGCTCATTTACAACGGTGATGATGATATCTTTGGCGGCGGTAAAGATGTGTCTAATCAAGGCTACGGTTATTTTTGGTGGGGTACTGATTTAAAAGTAGGTGATAAAAGCTATTTCAGTGCATCTGCTCAAGGAGGAGGTGGGATGTATATCTTTGTAATTAAGGAGTTTGACTTAATGGTCGTGGTGACGGCTCATCACAGGGATCAATCTACTCAGCAATTGGTTGCTGAACGAATTCTAACGGCTTTTGTTCAATAAAAAATAGTGGTGCATAGGTTTAATGTCATTTGTACCCTAAGGCAATTCCTACAAATACCGATGTTATGTTTCTGTAGGAGCTGCCTTTAGGCGCGAAATAAGTTTATTACTTATCTACACTATCCAACACTAGCCTCATCATCTGCCCTATTTTATTCGGCTCAAGCCAACGTGTAACGACCATCAAATTATTCTTTTTGTCGATCACAACAAAGTTACCACCAAACCCGGCGGCGTAATAAATTGACTCATCGCTAACTTCTTGCCATTTTCTTGGTCCTTGATTAAGCCACCACATATAGCCATAACTTTGATTGGCTGTTGAAGGTGTGATGGCATTTTGTATCCAGTCCTTGGAGATAATTTGTTTGTCTTTCCATTTGCCGTCATTCAAAAAGAGTAGTCCAAACCTGGCTTGATCGTAGGTGGATACAAAGACGCCTGCACCTGAATGACCGCCGCCGGTGACTGACTTCATTTGTTGTCCGTCGACTGTGGTCCACGCATGATCGTAGCCAAACCAGCGCCAAGTTGTAGAAGCGTCGATGGGGTCCATAATCTTATGTTTGAGGATTTCAGGCAGTGGTCTTCGCCATACCTGCAATAAAGAATAGGCGAGAACATTCACTCTCACGTCATTATACTCCATGACTGT
The DNA here is from genome assembly GCA_964625615.1 of uncultured Pseudoalteromonadaceae bacterium. Taxonomy (GTDB): domain Bacteria; phylum Pseudomonadota; class Gammaproteobacteria; order Enterobacterales; family Alteromonadaceae; genus M269. Next base: position 4,416 of record CAZVDU010000228.1, read on the forward strand.
TCCCGGCTTATTCAACTTACGATATCTCCAGTCATCAATACCACCTTCTCTTGGCGGCCTGTCTGCCCAGTCTTTAATGCCAAATAGTTCACCTGACCAGTCAGATGATTGAGTGAGCAAATGATCCCAAGTTATCTGACTATTATGTTCGCCTTCAAAGGTGCCATCCCAAACGTATTGTTTGACGTTGTCATCAACACTGCTGATCAATCCCTCATCCAACGCAACGCCTGCCATAGTCGACAAATAGCTTTTTGTGACACTGAATGTCATATCAACAGTATTCAAGTCGCCCCATTGTGCTGCTATATAGCCGTCTTTGATTATCATGCCTGCCGGACCCGAACGCTTTTTCGTCGGCCCTAAAATTTGATGATAAGGTTCGCGAGTAAAGCCTTCGATAATGGCAAGTCGTAAATCACGTGAACCAGAAAACTCGTTGTCCTGTGCATATTTAACGGCCTTATCGAGCTTTCCCTTGTCTAGGCTCAAGTCTTGCGGTGACTTACTTAGCCACTCGCCTCGTTTGGGGAAATAGTTGTCGGCATTTGCAGCGTAGCTGATGAAGGCACAGAGCAGTAAACTGGTAATGATTCTTTTATTGAGCATCTAATATACCCTGAAAATAGTGATTATTGACAATTGGTTGTGTAGTTCGATGCAAGTACAACACAGAACTAGAATAAACCTTTAACGTCATTGAATCATAACTGACTCTGGACCTGAAGGCCCAACTAAATCGGCAGCCAAGCTTATCATTTTCCTTTCAGTATCAACGCAAGACGGTTGGCTAATCGTGGCTAACGAGCGTTCGGTCTACTCTTTTCTTCGATCGCT
>CAZVDU010000229.1:0-5138 GCA_964625615.1 uncultured Pseudoalteromonadaceae bacterium
GTACATGGCGGACAAATTGTCGCCGAAGGTTCATTAAAAGACATTCTGGATAGCGATACATCCTTAACCGGCAAGTACCTCTCTGGTGCCGAGAAAATTGATATACCTGCCGAACGAACACAGCCACAAGAAGATCAATGGCTCAACTTAAGCGGAGCGTCGGGTAATAATTTACAGGATGTGAATTTAGAAATCCCCTTAGGATTAATGACTTGTATTACCGGTGTTTCGGGTTCAGGTAAGTCAACATTGATCAACGACACATTGTACTCTATTGCCCATCACCAACTTAATGGTGCTACCACGGGTGAGCCAGCACCTTACAAATCTATCGAAGGGATGGATAAGCTCGATAAAGTTGTCGATATAGACCAAAGCCCGATAGGCAGGACACCACGTTCAAATCCAGCCACCTATGCAGGACTGTTTACCCCGATTCGAGAATTATTCGCTGGTACACAAGAATCTCGCTCTCGCGGCTACAAGCCTGGCCGCTTTAGTTTCAATGTAAAAGGTGGACGATGTGAAGCATGTCAAGGCGATGGCGTTATCAAGGTAGAAATGCACTTTTTACCTGATGTTTATGTCCCTTGTGATGTCTGTAAAGGTAAGCGCTACAACCGCGAAACACTTGAGGTGAAGTACAAGAATAAAAACATTCATGAAGTGTTGGAAATGACGGTTGAAGACGGCCGTGAATTCTTTGATGCTATACCATCCTTAGCTAGAAAATTACAAACACTGATGGATGTTGGGCTGTCTTATATCAGGCTGGGGCAATCAGCAACAACGTTATCAGGCGGAGAAGCGCAGCGGGTTAAGTTAGCAAGAGAGCTTTCAAAGCGCGATACTGGGCAAACACTCTATATTCTCGATGAGCCAACAACAGGGTTGCACTTCCATGATATCAAGCAACTATTGCAAGTACTCCATCGCTTGCGTGACCACGGCAATACAGTCGTCGTCATAGAGCATAATCTTGATGTGGTAAAAACGGCTGATTGGATTGTAGATCTAGGTCCCGAAGGTGGCTCTGGTGGCGGGCAAATTATTGCATGCGGCACACCGGAACATGTTGTGACACAAAAACAGTCACATACAGCACATTTTTTGAAACCATTACTCAGTGAGAAAAAGTGATGTTATCAGAAACGCATAAAGTTAGATTTTACGAAACTGATGCATTGAAGCACGTCAGTAATACGGTTGTCGCTGGCTGGTTTGAAACGGCGCGCGAATCTATTTTTAGAATGTTCACACCTAAACTAGACTTAGATAATTGGCCACTTATTCTAGCCAGTTATAAAATCGACTTTCTTTCTCAAATATTCTACGGCCATGATATAGAAATTCGAACTGGCGTGAGTCGAATCGGTAAGAGCTCGTTTGATGTCTATCAGGAAATATGGCAAAACAACGAAAGGTGCTCATCGGGAACCACAACTATGGTGCACTTTGATTATAAAACTCAAGGTTCGTGCCCGATTCCAGAGAGTGTGTTACCTCAACTTAACGCTATTTTCGTCAACACTGAAGCTAAATAGCAAGATTCAAATGACGAGCAGCCGAAGCTTAACTGAGAAACAAAAACAGCAACAGGGGCTGGAGTATAATCCAAACGATAGTGAACTCTCGGCTAATCGATTAAAAGCAAAACAATTATGCCAAAAGCTCAATAACTTATCACCAAATGCGAAAAAAGCACGCAGGCAAGTATCGCTGGAATTATTTGGTGAAGCATCAACACTTTGGGTGGAACCTCATTTTTATTGTGACTATGGATACAATATTAAAGCAGGGAAAAACTTTTATGCTAACCACAATGTCGTCATTTTAGACGGTGCTGAAGTGTCATTTGGTGATAATGTGCTCATTGCTCCCGGTGTATTAATTTCGACAGTTACTCACCCACTCGTCCCCAATAAGCGCCAAGCTGGTTTAGAAACTGCGAAGCCAATATCCATTGGCCATAATGTTTGGTTGGGTATGGGTGCTAAGATCTTACCAGGCGTCATCATCGGTGATAATGCCGTTGTAGCAGCCGGCGCTGTAGTTACAAAAGATGTTCAGGCAAATACGGTAGTAGCTGGTGTGCCAGCCACTGTTATTAAAAACCTAGAGGAATAGGTTCACCCTATCCATCATAGGGTGCGACAGATATACCCGACATACTGTAACCAACAGTCGCTATATCACCTGACCAGCCTTTTGTGCTCAATTTACCACTAACCCAAACTGCATCGTAGAGATCGTCAACCGGTACACCTTTGTCAAACTTAACATAGACAATTTGATTTGAGGGCGGTGGCGGTACATGGATACAGGCGCCGAAATAGGGCACCAGTAAGAACTCTGTAAGGCTTTCATCATCACCTTCCAGGGGCACTACAAAACCAGGGATTTTAACGTCTTGCCCGTCAAAAGTATCCACAACAGGCGCGTCAGGCTCTGCCTGAGCCAGAGTAGAACCTTCATGAAACACCTGTGACTGAGGTGCCGGAACATAACCCTCAGGAACAAGATCTTCCCAATATACTTCTTTCGTTTCAGCCCAAAGGAACCCGCTAAAAGAAACTGCTGCAAAAACTACAACTGACAAAATAATATTCTTCATACGTTATATATCACTACTATTAGCCCAACCTAATGGGTTCTTTCTAACTTCATTACCAGCACTAGGGTTAGCGGGTAAATTCAATGCCAAGCCTAGCGAACAAAACGCAAAGCCGGCGCCAATATAAAACACTAATGTCGGTGAGGTTAACCACACTATGCCGAGTAAAGCGGGAATGACAACAGCAGCGATATGGTTAATGGTAAAAGCGACGCCTGCAGTTGAAGCAATATCTTTTGGATCGGCAACCTTTTGGAAATACGTTTTTATAGCTATCGCCATCGCGAAGAATAAATGATCAATCACAAACAAAGCGCCCGCTATATTTGCATTTTCAACTAACCCGTAACTGACAAAAACGATAATTAGCCCAACATACTCAACGCACAACGCTTTTCTTTCTCCAACGTTGTGGATCCATTGACCTATCTTAGGTGCAAAAAACAGGTTAAAAATATAATTAACCATAAATAGTAGGCTTATTTGCCCTACGGTATAACCAAACTTCTCTACCATCATAAAAGCAGCAAAAACCACAAAAATCTGCCTTCGCGCACCGCTAAAAAAAGTGAGGCAGTAGTAAAGCCAGTAACGTTTCCTAAGTAACAACTTTTTATGTTGTGTAGTAGGTTGTTCGAACCTTGGAAAGACTACCCACAATATGAGCACTATCACTAAGCCCATACCACCTGCCAACATATACATACTGTTATAGGTTATTCCCGCTATTTCCATCAATAGCCAAATAGCACCATAAGCAAAGAGTGATGCAAAAGACTTAACAGCCAATTGTTTACCCATAAAATGGGCACTTTGCTCTTTACTTAGCCATTGCAAGGTTAATGACTGATTAATCGTCTCAAAATAGTGGAAGCCAATAGACATCAATACTGTTGTACAGTACAAGCCAATTTCGAACGGGAACACACCTGTTATAGCTACGCCTACTGACATCAATGCTAATGATACCAAGGCAAAAGTTTGTTCTTTCAATATCAGTAGAACAAAAACTGCTGTAAAAGCTAAAAAGCCGGGGATCTCCCTAAAGCTCTGTAATAAGCCAATTTCTTGTCCCGTAAATTGTGCTTTCTCAATAACAAAATTGTTGAGCAATACATTCCAAACAGCAAATGTCATAGGCATGACAAAACTCATAGCCAATAAGAAAAATTGGGGATTATTGCGGTATTTGGACAAAATTGAATCGACTTCTCTACGGTAACAAAAAAACCGGCACAGCCGGTTTTCTTTCTGTTTACTCTTGCTTAATCAGAAAATTAACAACTAACCTTCTGTTTTATATCTTTCTACACTCTCAACAATTTCTTGCTTCGCAGCAGCAGCATTTTCCCAACCATCAATTTTAACCCATTTGTTCGGTTCAAGATCTTTATAGTGCTGAAAGAAATGCTCTATTTGTTGTAATGTTAGTTCAGGAACCTGGTCAATATCTTTAATACCACGATATATCGTTGAAAGCTTATCGACAGGAACTGCCAGGATCTTAGCATCCGTTCCAGATTCATCCGTCATTTTCAAAACACCTACAGGGCGGCTACGAATAACAGAACCAGCTAAAAGGGGAAATGGGGTAATAACGAGTACATCAGCAGGATCGCCATCTTCAGACAATGTATGCGGTACATAGCCATAATTAGTAGGATAGTGCATACAGGTTGCCATAAAGCGATCCACAAAAATAGCACCGGAGTCTTTATCGACTTCATACTTTACAGGATCTGAATGAGCAGGTATCTCAATAATTACATTGATTTCTTCTGGTAGATTATTGCCCGCCGGCACAGTATTAAGACTCATTGCGTGATTTCCTATTTTAGATAATTGATATGCAAAGTATTATAAAGTTTTCACCAACATTATGAAACGGTCAATTTATAACTTCATTACAGGCATCATCAAAGCTGCTTTGGTTTAACCTATTAGAGATTAACTCTGGTAAAGGCTCGAAATATAAGAAACCGTCATGTATTACTTAAAATGTCATTGGGCTTTGTTTAGCAAAGTCTTCTGCTGTGATTGGCTTACCATTGATAGTTGTAGTATCCCAGTCCTGGGTGATCTTCCAATGGCCATTTATTTTCTTCAAAACAATGTGAAACTGTCCATAGTTGTAATTAACCGAACCTTCCTTGTTTTTCGATGCTATTCGGAAAAAGCCAACTTCATAGGACGTGGTATCGTTTGTATGGCGACTATCAAACCAGAAGTCCAAGTCAATTTGAACTCCTGACTCTTTACCAGCAGCAAAGCTTTGCAAGTTTGCTGCTTTAAATGCCCCGTTGGTATCAATACCAGCCGGTGTTACACGTATTACATGCTCAGCGTAAGTAGCATTTAAAGCTTTAGCATCCGAAGTTTCAAAAGCGCGTTTAAAAGATCTCCATAGCGTTGTATCAATCTCTTTTTGTAACTCAGCAGTAGTTTGTGCATTTGCTTGAGCACTTAATAGCACTACTAATATCAAGAATATTCTTTGGGTCATTTCTTTGTTCCTAAATAGGGC
>CAZVDU010000230.1:0-5017 GCA_964625615.1 uncultured Pseudoalteromonadaceae bacterium
GCCTATAACTCGAGCACATTTGAAACCTATCACATCAAAGTAGCTTGGTATCATTCTATTGGAATTTCATTGTCAAAAAGCTCACTCGGATACATACCCGCTGGCTCTTTTTGATTTTAGCCAATAAGTTCGCGATGGTTGTTTGAAAGGTTATATTTTTATTGGTGCGTAGTGCGCAACGTGCTATATTTCAATATATGATTAAATCGTTTAAGCACAAGGGCCTTGAGAAGTTTTTTGAGACAGGAAGCACGGCAGGCATTCAAACCAAGCACGAACGTAAGCTAAGAATGCAGTTGGCAGCAATCGATACCGCAACTGTAATTGACGACATTGATCTTCCTGGTTATAAGCTTCATTCATTGAGAGGCGATAGAAGCGGAATATGGTCAATCACCGTTAACGGAAATTGGAGAGTAACCTTCGAGTTTGTTGATGGTAATGCTTACATTCTTAATTATGAGGATTATCACTAATGGCTATGTACAACCCTCCACATCCCGGTGAGTTTATCTATGATGTTTATATGGAACCTTTTGGCTATAGTAGTCGTTTCATTGCTAAGCAGCTTGATGTTGCTGCATCAACTTTCAGTCGCCTTTTGAAAGGTCAAAGCGCTATTTCACCTGAAATGGCTCTCCGCCTATCGAAGGCTTTAGGCCGCACCCCTGAAAGTTGGCTAACTATGCAGGATAAATTCGATCTATGGCAGGCCAAGCAGAATGTGAACTTAGCTAAAGTTCATGCAATTGACTTTGTAACAGCGTAAAAGATGTAACAAAAACATGAAGCCCTCACTGGGACAAATACTCTCTGGCTGCTATGCCTTGTAACCAGAGAGTAAGTGCCGCTTATGTTAGACATAGATAAAAGGACAGTTCAATGACAGTGATTACTGCCGCATTAAAAAATGGAAAGGTCAGCATTTCTGGTGATACTCAGTCAAACTTTGGAGCTACAAAAGTAAGAGCAAACTTCATGAACGATCATGGAAAGTTGTTTGAGGTGAATGATAGCGTTATTGGTTTAACTGGCTGGACAGCGTCAACGCAAATATTGGAACACTTGATCGAGACTCAACCTGAAATATTCACCTTGAGTTCGAGATTTGAAGTATTTGAAATGTTTCTGACGGTTCATGAGAAGTTGAAAGATGATTATTTCCTCGAAACTCGTGAAGATAGCGAACAACCGGTTGAATCCAACCAGTTAGACGGTCTAATAATAAACCCTAACGGAATATTTTCATTTGGAAGCTATAGGGAAGTACATCAATGGGAAAAGTATTGGGCTCTTGGTTCAGGGAAAAGGTTTGCAATAGGTGCAATGCATGCACTTTATGATACTGGTGCTAACACTCAAGAGATATCTGAGGCTGGTGTAAAAGCTGCCGCTGAGTTTGACGATAGTTGTAATTTACCTTTAAAAACAATAATTAAAGATCTTGATTAAAGTAAGCCTAACACATGTGAGCCCCAGGTCGGTCAATAGGTACTACTCATTTTTTGAGCAAAAAACATGATCAATCCAAACCTCTGAGCTAAGCCGTTTACTTCGTCTGTCACATGGATTGTTAGGTCATCGCTTACAGCAAGCACATATAGAGGCTCTCTTATGCGAGCTCATCGCAGCCTGCTATTTCAACGTCCATGTTGATAGCAGGGGCACTAGATATTCATCGGTTAACCCAGCACTGGCACTATTCAAAAAGAAGGTTGGATGACTCCACCAGTTAGTTTCAGGCTAGGTGTAAGCAATTTAGCTCAAAGTCTTAATGTATGCCCCTTCGGTGTCTAATCATACAGACGTAAAGCAGACGAGCATGTAAATCAATTCCACAATAGTAGGGATGTGTATTAGTATAAAAGTTCATTGAGTCTTCTCCGTTGGATTAAGCACCTTCGGTTTAGACTTTAAAGGCTAGGTTGAAGTAGGAGGCTCAATGAGTATCAAAAAGCTCAACCGGACAATTACTTGCTGCGCGCGCAATTGCCGTCTAGCTTAGCCGTCATATTTAAATTATGTTAAAGGAATACATATGAAATTTGTTTTATCGTTTTTTTTGCTATTGAGCATATCAAAGTTTAGTTTTGCTGCTGTTATCTATGAAACTTCGGGCGTAGATCGTGTAGGTTCCAGCTTTGAGGCTGATAAAGTCTGCGTTTATTTAAGTAATGGCAAAATTGCTAGGCTTGATGTTGCTACTGAAACTGGTAAAGCCGAGCTATCTATAGCGTTAGCTGCACAAATATCGGGTAAAAACCTAAGAATAGGGTTCAATGATTCTTTGCCTCTTGTTGGAGGGTGTAATAGTGGTACAACGATTAGGCCTCACGCAATACTTACCATTCAAAGCTAGTATAACAAACGCATTAAATTGGATGCATAAAGTTTTGCTGGCGTTCATTCTTCGCTAATTTTAGCCAAACTTTATGCGCAATCTATGCGAAGCGTTAAGCCTCTTTTGACAAGTCGTTAGTTTGTGCATACTGTGTACATATGATTGAATTTGATGAAGTAAAGACTTCATCAAATCTTAAAAAACACGGCGTTTCTTTCCATGAAGCGAAGTCAATTTTCTACGACGACAACGCAATTCAATTCTATGATTGAAGAAGACAGGTTTCTCATGTTGGGTGTGAGCGCTCTATCAAATATACTTACCGTTTGTTATTGCGAACGTGAAGACTGAAACACAATAAGGATAATATCCGCACGCAAATTTTAGCAAGTTATTATCAGCCCCTTAGTGCGGCGTTATATTGCGGGAAAATATTTTGGATGTTCAGGAAGTAAAGCTTCGGTTTAAAATGGTTAAAAAGCGGTTTTATTTTATTCTGCTACTAACACTTGTATTCTTCGTTGGTGGATTAATGCAAAAACAACTGGGAATTGATGTCATTAACCCTTTCTTTTCAGCTCTAATTGGTGTGGTAGTTTTCAATGTTGGCTGTTTCATGTTTTATAGGTGCCCTAAATGTAATGCTGTTCCTTTTGCTTATGGTAGTGAAGGAGTGCAATTGAATCCAAAATCTTGCTCAAATTGCGGAGTAAGCCTTAAGTAATGCTATATAACAAGGCAAATCAACTTCACCTCTATTGGGGGCGAAAGCAACCTCTCTGGCTCATTCTGTATTATAGCCAGCAAGTTTGTACCGGTTATTTGAAGCGATATGGATTATGAGTAGACATAAGCAAAAGTGCAGTAGTTGTCGAGAGGAATCGGAAGGTGAATTGTATCACCTTGGCTTTAGTAGTGTGGGCTGTATGTACTGTGATTCGTGTCCAAACGTCCTTCTGTTGAAGAATCATAAAATATTTGAAGATAGGGAGATAAAGTTTCCTAATCTTTTGCCTAGTGATGAGGGGTGGCAATCTTACGAAAAGCACCTTCTGCCAATTTACTCGAAAGTTGAAAGCCTTTTCAAACCATGTGATTGTGGCGGGCACTTTCGTGCATGGGCTAATCCGAGGTGTCCTGTTTGTAATGATTTCCTTCTTGGTGAGGAGACAGAGCCAGATAAACCATCAAAGTGGGTATCCAGGTCGAGTTATGTTTTCATAGCAACAAACTCATATGATGACGAACAGTATTTAGTCGGTAATGGCGCATAACAAAACATGAAGTTGTTCGCTGTCACTCACTCGGAAACCTACTCAATGGCTGCATCACAATTCTAGCCAACCATATATTGCTATTTAACTTACTCTTTATGTGTAAGGTAATGAGTTCAATTAAGGAGGTATTTTAAACTATGGATACTTATGACATTTATATACGCTTGTTTTTTATTGCTCCTATGTATTTCTATGTGATGTCATATTTGCATTTGACAGGAAAAGTCAAGCCAAGCACATGGTATGGCTACTCTGCTAAAGGGCAATTTATTGTGGCTATTGCTTTTACTTTTGCTGTAGCTGGCTTTTGGCTTCACTCATTGACGAGTGTAGGGTTTTTAGTGTTTATACAGATGTATGGAGCCACTATTCTCATAGGTTCGCTTTTGGAAAGGAAAGCAAAAGCCAAGTTCTTACAAGGCCATACTGAGTAGTGTCAAATACAAAAACATCAAACTGTTCATTGTTGCTCACTCGCGTTATAACACGCAGTCTGCTTCGTATTATAACCAACGAGTAGGTGCCTGGATGAATAGGGAATTTGACGAACTACCTCTACATGATACGTTAATTAAAAGCATATATATCAAATGAGATGATAAGCGTGTGATTGTTCACCTATCCCAATTTACGAGTGATTCAGGCTTGGCCGAAAACCGAAACTTAACCTTTATAAATTGTTTGGAGGTAAAGGTTCCTCATTATAGTCCTTGGGGTGAGTCATCCAGTATCAACGACGCGTTTGCAGGTGACGGTGAGTTCACATTTGAGATGCAAAGTGGAGATATTATTACTTTCGTAGCTGAGTCTTTTAGTTTTGAGTAACATGCCTTATAAAAAAACGCCGAAACCCACTCAGTTTGTTTGCTGGGCACACACTCATTGGAGCAGGTTGCATTTTCACTAATGATTATGTGTCCCCTAGCTTAACTGCTATGTGTCTATAAACTATGTTAAGTGAAAATGCTATCTCCACAATATTTATCCTATTGAATATACTTACACCAATAGCTTTTGTTTTTTTATTTTGTAAGGTTTTGAATGACAGGAACTCTTTTTTATCTGGTATTGGAGCGTCCATTCCTACGTTGATTTTTCATTCGTATATTTTAGCTGACTACTATATCAACAGTCCAACTGGTTCAGACGCATTTGCATTCCATGCTCAGTGGATTATGGCGGGTTGGGTTGGACCAATATTTGCTCTGTTCTCATTTGCGGTTAGACGTATAGTTTTCAAGGGCCGAGGTAAAGCAGTATCTATATTAATAGGGATTGTGCCTTGTTTAATTTTTTACTTTGCGGCCTACTTTGGTACTTGGGCCGCATAACAAACATCAAGCTGTTCGCTTTCTATGCTGAGACGCTATGTAAGGTTAGAACACTAACCCTCGCTTAG
>CAZVDU010000231.1:0-4931 GCA_964625615.1 uncultured Pseudoalteromonadaceae bacterium
AATATCTGGTGTCATCTGAGTTATCATTTTTTGATCTCTTCCTAGAAGCGAGTTTGTTAGTTCAATTAGTCATGTTAGTGCTGCTAGCCACTTCTATGGTTTCTTGGGCCTTTATCTTTCAGCGTAGTAAGGCGTTAAATCAAGCACAGGTTGATTTGAAAAAATTTGAAGATAAGTTTTGGTCCGGCGCAGATCTCAATAAGCTTTATCAGGAATTGTCAGCAAGACAGTCACTTTCGGGCTTAGCCAGTTTATTCACATCAGGTTTTAAAGAGTTTGTGCGGCTTAGGAAGTCAGCACATTCTTCATCCGAATCCATTATGGAAGGCTCGTCAAGGGCAATGCGAGTATCTCTTTCTAGAGAAATAGACGAGTTAGAGCGTCATCTACCATTTTTAGCAACTACGGGCTCGATAAGCCCTTATATCGGGTTATTTGGTACGGTTTGGGGGATTATGAATTCCTTTATTGCTCTAGGGCAAGTGCAGCAAGCAACGTTAGCAATGGTTGCTCCAGGTATCGCGGAAGCTCTTATTGCTACAGCAATGGGCTTATTTGCCGCGATCCCGGCTTATGTCGCATACAACCGTTTTATTTCACAAGTGGAAAAGTTGGAAAATAGTTACGGCAACTTTATGGAAGAGTTTTCTAGTATTTTGCATAGACAAACTTTGGTTTCTTCTGAGTCACGTCAATAGGTAGGTGAGTTTTGTACGTTCGTAAAAGGCGGAAAAAAGTATCAGAGCTTAATGTAGTTCCCTACATCGACGTTATGTTGGTGCTATTAATTATTTTCATGGTTACCGCGCCATTAGTGACACAAGGTGTAAATGTTGACCTTCCTAAGGCTGAAGCAGAAGCATTAGATGAAGATTCGAAACCTCCTCTTGTTGCTTCAGTTGATGCTCAAGGGCAATATTTTATTAATGTAGGGGATACACAAGAAGAGGCTTTATCTGCTGTTGATTTAGCAACATTAGTCGCAGCACACCTTAAAGTTGAGCCAGAAACACCAGTCGTTGTTAAGGGCGATGGTGCTGTTCCTTATGATAATGTTGTCCAGCTTATGGTGTTATTACAACGTGCTGGTGTGCCCAGTGTCGGCTTAATGACAGCACCCCCAGAGCAATAACAGTGAAAAGTTTGTTTGGCGCATTAGGGAAATCACTAGGCTTGCACTTAGCATTAGGTGTTTTGTTGATCGCCAGCGTAGATTTTAGTTCAGAGAAGGAACCTGAGCTTCCTGAAATAGCCGTGCCAATCATTGAAGCGACTGTTGTTGATCAAAATACTTTGGATCAACAAGTTAAGAAGATTCAACAGGAAAAGGAAGCCGCTAGGCGTGCTGAAGAACAACGGGTTAAAGAATTGGAAAAGCGAGCTGCTGATGCAGCGAAGAAGCGCCGGCAGAACGAACAACGTATCCAAGAACTTGAAAAACAAAAGCAAAGGAAGCTCAATGAAAAGAAAAAAGCGGATCAAGCTGCTGCATTAGCTAAGAAAAAAGAGAAAGAAGAAAAGCGACGCGCTCAAGAAGCCGAGCGTAAAAAAGCCGAAGACGAAGCTAAGCGCGCAAAAGAAAAGCGTGAAAAAGAGAAAAAAGCAGCAGAGGAAGCAGAAAAGAAACGTAAGGAAGCAGAACGTAAGCGAAAAGAAGCGGCTGAGAAAGCTGAACAAGAGCGAGTTCTTGACGAACAACTGAAAGCTGAACAGGCTGCAAGGCAACAAAGACGAAATAAACAAGTGCTTTCCGAGGTCGATAAGTATCAGGCACTTATAAAACAGACAATTGAGCGTAACCTTATTGTTGATGATAGTATGCGTGGAAAGAAATGTCGCTTGAATATTCGCTTGGCATCAAACGGTTTGGTCACTAAAGTAACGGTTTTGGCAGGTGATGCGATATTGTGTCGAGCTGCCCAAGCAGCTGTGTTTAAATCTGATACGTTGCCAGTTTCTCGAGAAGCAGACGTATATCAACAATTGAAAGATATCAACCTAACGGTAGAGCCTAAAATATAATGTATAACAAGCTTTTAAAATTATTAACCATACTCTTTTTTACGATAGCAATCAGCAATGATAGCAAAGCGACTTTAGAGATTGTTATTACCGAAGGTATTAATACAGCAAGACCTATAGGTATAGTCCCTTTTAAATGGAAAGGGGATGGCCCTATGCCTGCGCGATTGACGAATGTCATTTCAGCCGATCTTCGTCGCAGTGGTAAATTCAACCCAATCGACGCTTCAACAATGCCCCAGTTTCCGAGCAATGATAGTGAGGTTGATTATTCGGTATGGGCTTCGACAGGGGTGGATGCTATTTTAGTAGGCAGTGTTGAAGAGTATTCAATTAACCGTTATCTCGTTAATTATGAGCTCATTGATGTTGTTAGAGGTCAGATAACGGGTGGGCAAACACAAATATTGAGTGGTGGTAAATTAGTTAGTACGAAGGATCATGTTCTCGAAACGGCTGGTCACGTTATTAATGGAGATCAATTTAGAAATCACTCACACTTTATTGCTGATAAAGTTTACGAGTCATTGACCGGTGAAAAAGGTGCGTTTCGTACACGAATTGCTTATGTTTTAGTCCGCGAAGATGACACGGCGTTGCCGTTTCAGCTTGTTGTTGCTGACTATGACGGTGAGAACGAAGTCGTGTTATTGCGCTCAGAAGAGCCTTTAATGTCACCTTCTTGGTCACCTGATGGTTCTACATTAACTTATGTAAGTTTCGAGAGCCGAAGGCCACAGATATTTACACAAGATATATATACTAAAAGCCGCACAAAAATGACGGAGTTTGACGGAATAAATGGTGCTCCTAGGTTTTCTCCAGATGGTCGTCAGCTAGCCATGGTTTTGTCAAAAGACGGTAACCCTGAAATCTATATTATGGACATTGCCAGCAAACAATTACGCCGAATGACAAATAATCGTTACATTGATACAGAGCCAAGTTGGTCTCCAGACGGACAAAGCTTGATATTTAGCTCAGAACGGGGTGGTAAACCACAAATTTATCGCGTAAATTTAGCATCAGGAAAAACTGAGCGCTTGACGTTCGATGGTGAAATGAATCTTGGCGGTACAATAACCCCAAATGGTGAACAGATGATCATGGTTAATCGTACAAGAGGAAATTACCATATAGCTCGGCAAGATATTAAAAATCGTGAAATGCAGGTACTGACCAAAACATTTTTGGACGAGTCACCTAGTGTTTCACCTAATGGCAGTATGATTATCTACAGTACATTACACTCAGGTAAGCAAGTTCTGTCATTGGTTTCGGTTGACGGTCGCTTTAAAGCGAGATTACCAGCAGCTAATGGCCAGGTTAAGTCGCCTAGTTGGTCGCCGTTTTTACTATAGAATTAATTATTTTTCGTTTTAACCAGAATAAATATAAACAATAAGGATTCATCGCATGCGTCTGAATAAAATCGTTAAAGGCTTTGTAATTGCATTGCCAGTTTTAACTCTTATGGCTTGTTCTTCTAGCGGTAAGGTTGACGAGCAAGCATCTCAAACTAATGATACTGAACAGACAAGTACATCAAGTTCAACTGATTCTAATACAGGCGTTGATGTAGGCTCTGTATCTAGACAGCCTACTGCACAAGAAATTTATCAAACAGAAAAGAGCGAAGTTCTTAGTGATCAAGTTATTTACTTTGAATTTGATCGTTCTTCATTAAACTCTGAATTTTATGCGACATTGGATAAGCACGCTGCATTCCTACGTAAAAATAGCTCAGAGCGTTTAACAGTCGAAGGTCACTGTGATAGCCGTGGTACGCCAGAATACAATATTGCTTTGGGTGAGCGTCGTGCAAAAGCGATTGAAACATATCTACTAAATGCAGGTGTTCGTAGTTCTCAAATTTCAGTAGTATCTTATGGTGAAGAAAAGCCTGCTGTAAGAGGTTCATCTGAAAGTGCATTTGTTAAGAATCGTCGTGGCGTATTGGCTTATCGCTAATATCGATGACTATTTACTCTAAAATCCTAATCGGGTGCTTAGTGAGTGCTGCAGGCTTTGCAGTTGCTCAAGCACCCGTTTCTGATCTTAATACAGGTAGCCTTGAACAGCGAGTGAGTGAGTTGGAGCGTTTAGTTAATTCTAGAACGTCCGCTCAACATCGCATACAAGGACAATTAGATGGTATTCAAGACGAAGTTAATGAGCTTAGAGGTACACTCGAAGTTCATAACTTTAAGCTAGAACAAATATTGCAAAGGCAACGAGAGCTTTATCTTGAGATTGATAATCGGATTCAAGCTGTAACATCGTCAAATGCAACCGCCCAAACACCTCAAACAACAACGCCGTCAGATAATCAAAACTATGTGTTGTCGGAAGGTGAAGATGCGGCTTATGACAATGCAATTGATCTTATCCTGAAGGAAAGGCGCTATGATGAAGCGGTTCCCGCGTTTGAATCTTTCTTAACTAATTTTCCAAATTCGAGTTACGCAGCGAATGCACATTATTGGTTAGGACAGCTATTGTTCAATAAGCAAGAATGGGCACAATCTAAAGGGCACTTCGAACGAGTGGTAAATCAGTACGTCGATTCTAATAAACGTCCAGATGCCTTGTTAAAGCTTGGCGAGATTGCACAAAAGCAAAATAACTTAGCTCGCGCAAAGCAACTTTTTGATCAAGTGATCAGTGAATACCCCGAATCGTCAGCACGTAAATTAGCCGATAATAGATTAAGAGCGCTTAATTAAGTGCTCTTGTTATAACTACTAAATAGTGTCACAAAAATACTAAATTATTGCATTTAATAGTTGATTCATGTGTTTAAATCAGTATTATATGCGGCCGTTGTTTAGCGCTACTAACGCCAACAACAACTACTTTTGAAATGGGTCGTTAGCTCAGTTGGTAGAGCAGTTGACTTTTAATCAATT
>CAZVDU010000232.1:0-3235 GCA_964625615.1 uncultured Pseudoalteromonadaceae bacterium
ATATTCACAAAGGCCATAAACTTGCGTCGCCATAAGACAACCAAGGCCATTTTAATGTAGTGACTCAACATGACATTCTCCTTAATGCACCAGTTGACCATCAAACACACGGACGGTACGTTGCGTTTGCGCGGCTTGTTCTCTGTCGTGCGTTACCATTGCTATGGTTGTTCCACGGTTCTCATTCAAGTCAAATAAGAGTGACATAATCTCTTGGCCCATATGACTATCAAGATTACCTGTTGGCTCATCCGCTAAAATAATCGGTGGCTCCCCCACTATGGCCCGCGCAATAGCGACTCGTTGTTGCTGCCCACCTGAAAGTTGCGTAGGGAAATGATTAACGCGTGTGTCCAAACCGACAGTTTTCAAAGCCTCGAGCGCTCTTTCCTTGCGCTCCTTATTAGACATGGAACGATACAAAAGAGGCAACGCAACATTGTCAACAACACGTAAATCAGGAATAAGATGGAAGGTCTGAAAAACAAAGCCAAGCTTTTCATTACGTATTGGCGCTAACGCTTTATCGCTTAGCTTGTCTAATGTTTTCCCTTCGAACTGAATGCTGCCAGTGCTGGGCCTATCTAACAGTCCTAACATATTCAATAGCGTACTTTTTCCACAACCTGACGGCCCCATGATGGAGATAAATTCACCTTGCTTAACGTCAAGATTAATATCTTTTAGCGCAAGCGTTTCTATCTGGTCGGTGTAATACGTTTTGCGAATATTCTTCAGCGCAATGATGGGGGATTGATTTGAATTGTCAGACATTATGTTCTCACTTGAGTTGTAACCGAGAACGATTCTCGTGTTCGGGTAATTCGGAAAGGATAATGCGGTCGCCGTCCGACAACCCATCGATCACTTCAATAAACTGTTGGTTTGCAAGGCCAAACTCGATAGGTGTGCGGATTGCCTCTTTATCAACAACTTTAAAAATACTGGTTTTACCAATGCCAGAGGCGGAAGGTCCTCGTTTAAGCATTAACGTATCCAGTCGAGTAGCTGTCACAATGTCGACATCCACTCGCTGATTAGTGCGTAAACCAGGCGCTTCGCTATCGTTCAACGTAATAATCAAGGTTAATGATGTATCCTCTTCATTCGCCAGAATACGTTGTAACTTACCGGCTAAGTTACCCGCAGAAGACTGCACACTAACCTGTTGTCCAGACGTCAACTGAGGCGCATAAAAATCAGAGAGTGTCGCTTCAACCTGATAAGCATCTTGACCCGCAATAGAAGCAAGTACATCGCCAACGTTGAGTCTTACACCAGGCTTATCAGACAAGGCGGTAACCAGTCCGTCTCGTGGCGCACGAACCGTCGCCAGCTGTACTAATTTTGCTTGTTCGTCACGTCGTTTGAGCAATATGGATATATCCAATTCCATGCGTTCGACTTCTGCTGCTTTACGCCTTTTTAATAAATCCAATGTCACGCCGAGCTGTTCGATTTCGACATTAGCGCGTTTTACATTGAGTTGTGCTTCTAAAAGATCACCTTCGGACGCCGCGCCCAGTTTAGACAGGCGCAACATACGACTCTCCTGGGCCTGTCGACTTTGTAAATCGATAGCACGCAGTTTTCGATCGGAATCAGCCTGATGATAGGCCTGATCCAACTCTAAGCTTTTGCTACGCAGTTGTGCCTGTGCTTGAACAATTTTTCCGTTGAGATCATCCAAAGCAATCTGTGCTGAGTCGACATTTAATTGTAATAGCATGTCGCCCTGTTCAACTTCATCACCAAGGCTCACAAAAACGTCTGTTACCTCAGCTTCGATGGGGGCTGCTATTGTATCGGTGTAAGCAGGATGCAAGGTACCAACGGCAGTGATAGATGCATTCAGATCACCTCGTTCGACAGTTGCAAAGCGCACATCATCAATACTCACCCCCGGACGCACCGCGTTTCTCAACCAGTAGCCAACAACAACAATTGTCGAGACAAAGAGCAAGCTAATGATTAATCGCCTGCGTTTAGCGGGTCGCGTATCTCTTATCGTATCCATAGTGCTGTGTTTAGGCTATCCATCAATGAACTGTTCAAAAGTGAAGTACCAATAACAAATACCATGCCAAGCTCATAAAATCACTAAACCACTGTTTTCATTACACTTTAATAAGAGGTATGAACAGCTACATAGAAGAGCCATTGTACGGCTTTGAACAGCACCGTCCGGTATCGGACGGTCATGATAACTATCATTGATGAAGTTTAACGAGGAAAGATTTGAACTGTGCCAACCTATAGCTATGTGTCGTAGCCTTTAGCATTCAATAGAGGCAGCTTTCCTCGCACGAATACACCATTACCACGCCCTACCTCTCGATCAAGAGAGTCATAAACGATAGATTCAGCAATAAATTGAGTTTTATTCTTGTTAACAACACGCCCTACTGCCTTGAATCTGCCTTCAGACACAGGCCTTGTGAGATACGTCGTAAATGATGTAGTCAGAACAAAAAATTTCTTCTCAAAAGAATTAGCTGCAAAAAAAGCAGCGTCGTCTAGCATCTTAAAATAAACGGACCCGTGCACTCCTCCACCTGAATGGTGGTATTTCTCTGACAACATGATTTCTATCTCAGCGTAGCCTTCAGATACCGTCATTGTTGGCTGGAAGATTTGATTAATGGGTGCCGCTGCATACATGCTTTCCAGCGCCTTAAAGTGCTGTGCATCGTTCATTGATTTACTTTCTCATTTTTACGCGATGCTATAAATAATATCACCTTTCTTGGCGATGATATTAATCCAGAAAAAGAGGAAAAGTGGGGAGTGATTTGAAATCTTGCATGTCATGCTGAATGATCATTCTGGCATTTTCTTTCTTAATCAACGCTTGTAGCTTCTTTCTGGAATCTAAGGTTGCTTGTTTGTCCGTATTAGCGCTTGGTATTGCCTTAAGCTCATATCCTTTTCGGTGAACATAAAGATCTCCCGTCAATACAACACTGCCCGAATGGTTTAATTTGACGAAAAGCACGGCGCTGCCTGGTGTATGGCCTGGCATCGCATGCATAACAACAGTGCCATCATTAAAAACATCATAGCTGTCGTTAAACAAAATGGTTGGCGCATTTTCAAGCTCACTATAATAGCTTCCGAAAACAGGCTTTATTGCTTCCGAAAACATATAGGTATGCTCTTTTTCATGCACAATGAAGGTCGATTCAGAGAACAAATTAGCATTACCGGTATGATCAGGATGTAGATGAGAAATGGC
>CAZVDU010000232.1:3335-4840 GCA_964625615.1 uncultured Pseudoalteromonadaceae bacterium
CGACACAATACATTGAGAAACCCACTCAAACAATAAACTCATACCATCAATACACCTCGAACTCTTTTCTTGATAAAGCTCGCCCATTGACCAAAACCTCAATAGCGTAAGTTCCAGCGTAATAAGTTCGAGTAGAAAGTTGTTTAAATGCTTGTTTGGCTTGTAATGGAGCTGTTTCTTTGGGAGCTATTGTGAATGTTTTGAGCTTAAAAACTTTCTTTGCCTTTTTACCATTCGCTAAAGGCCGTTCCAATGCATAGTCGACAACCAGTTTACACGATTCAGCCTCGCCAGAAGTCAGTCTAAATTGAAACGCGACCTCACCTCCAATCCGTGCTTTTTGTGGCGATACAGTAAAACTATCCACACTGATATTGTTAACTTCCTTGAACCCCAAAACCGCCAATGCACTTGTATTCCCTTTTTTCACTAGCGTTCTCAGGCCATGTTTTACCGTCCATTGTGCATCGTCATTATTGCTACGCCACCAGCGCTTTGCTGTCTCAACAACAACATTCGGATGATCTTTAGCAATATCATTCAGATGATTCGCCACAGACCGTCTCACGATAAGATTTTCGTCGTTATATAATTTATCCAGGATCATGATTGTAGCAGCCGGATTTTGCACAAAGGGCTTAAGCTGAATTCCCCAAGGTAATCGAGGACGAGAACCTTCAGATGCTAACCGTCTTACGCGCCAGTCTTTATGTTCTGACCAACCTATTAGATAATCCATCGCCAATTCGGGGTAGGATAAAATATAAGGGCGAACGGCAAACTCAGCACTAAAAAACAATGTCATTTGCTCTAAGACTTTGAGCGAAAATTCTGGAAAGTCTAAGCCATGCCTCTCGACAAAATCGAGATACGGCAGGTAAGCAAAATCACTCAGCCCTTCGACACCGCCCGAACCATTATCCTCTCCCATTGCTTGTAACAATAGGCCTGCAGCTTTTTCGAAGTCTACCCCTAGGCATTCTTGAATGCTGTCAGCAATTTGTGCTGAACGTTGCTTCAACGTCAAATTCTCAAAGTTTCTAAGGGAACGCTGAATGAACGCTTCACCATCAAATGAAGGCCAAACGCTCGTCACCTTATCCGCAATATGTTCAATAACGACACGGTTAAAAAGCGTTTTAAGCAGTTGTGGGGATTCGTTTTTATCAGGCATCAAGACTTTCCAAAAAAAGAAGTGAAGCGATGCTACTCAAGTAGCATCGTAATGTCATCGTTAATCAAAAGGTCCTCAATCAGTTTATGATGAATTCCCTCCGATTGTTGTTTTAAAGCACGTACAAAATCCATTGACGTTGCCGGGGGGTTCGGGAATGCATGATCGACAAACAGCTGCTTGAGTGCATCGATAATAGGCTCATCTCCCATAGTTTCTCTTAATCGCGTGAAAACAATCGTGGACCGAGAGTAAGCATCATGTGACGCTTCAGCATCAACTAAAGCTTGGGTTGGTCTGCTGGAGCGCGCTTGTGCAATGCGATATCGAC
>CAZVDU010000233.1:0-4804 GCA_964625615.1 uncultured Pseudoalteromonadaceae bacterium
CCCGCTGCGACTTGTAGCTTGATTAAGCCAGTAACTTTTTTAGCCATTATCTTCTCTCAAATTTGGGTTAAACGCCTTGCAAATCACTGAGTATGTTTGCTCAAACGGCTTCCCGTATTACAAAAAGGGCGCGAATTATAGACTATAATCGCGCCCTACATCAAGACTTATGTTGACTTTTTTTAAATTATGGTCTTATTTGGTATTCGGCGGTTTTTATACTACCCGCAAAACTGTCATATTTTGTAGGAGGGTCTTTAGGCTCGAAGCTGAGCCATGCTCTGAAGCTTCTTCGTGGCTAAAGCCAACTCCTACAAAGGAAGGTGTCTGCATTTATGTAGAGGTAATTGCCAAAAAGGCACCTCACATTTTGGAAATTACCCTTTTTCTACCTGCCCAAATTCGAGTTCAACAGGCGTTGAACGACCAAAGATAAGAACAGACACTTTTAAGCGGCTCTTCTCGTAGTCGACTTCTTCAACAACACCGTTAAAGTCTGCAAACGGACCATCTGTGACTCGAACAACTTCACCGGCTTCAAACAATGTTTTCGGTTTCGGCTTATCAATAGACTCTTGGAGTCTATTAAGAATTGCATCTGCTTCACGCTGACTAATAGGTGCTGGGCGATCGGTTGTACCACCAATAAAACCTAACACACGAGGGATACTTTTCACTAAGTGCCAGCTGTCTTCGTTCATGTCCATTTGTACAAGAACATAGCCTGGGAAGAATTTGCGTTCACTTTTACGCTTTTGTCCGGCACGCATTTCAACAACTTCTTCCGTAGGTACTAATACCTCACCAAAACTATCTTCCATGCTGTGTAGTTTGATGTGTTCCAAAAGGGTTTTTTGTACACGGCCTTCATAACCTGAAAAGGCTTGTACGACATACCATTTTTTGTCTGACATGGCTTATATCCCCAATCCAGTAATAAAGGAAACAACTCGAACAAGAATACCGTCTAAACCCCACAAAACTAATGCCATAACAAATGTCGCGGCCAATACAATCATAGTAGTTTGCGTTGCTTCTTGTCTTGTTGGCCAAACGACTTTACGCGTTTCGGTGCGTGCTTCTTTAGCAAAAGTAAGAAACTGACTACCTTTACTCGTAGCTGCAGCTACAAACAATGCAATAGCAACTAACGCTACAATGCCAAGCGCTCTGTACAAAACGGATAATTCAGAGAAATACTGATTAACCGCAACAGCACCTACAAGCAATGCAATTGCTAATACCCATTTAACAGCATCCATTGGATTCGATGGGTTTTCGATATTTTCACTCATGTTCTTACCTATTCAACGAAGATCAACATACTTATAGCCTGCTGACCTTAGCAATCAATATTGGCAGGGGTGGAGGGATTCGAACCCCCAACCTTCGGTTTTGGAGACCGCCGCTCTACCAATTAGAGCTACACCCCTAGCGCTATTTATCAATTTAAAATTAAGTTATACCTTGCTTGTGAAATCCGAATATATACTTGGGAAATTCATAGTCACATGCGAGGAGGGAGGCGTATTATACCTACTAAGTTATCTTATACAACCCTTCCTCTTCTTGTTATATAGGGACGCTTGTAAGGCTTTTAAATACAGAGGCTATTTTAATCTTCAAAAGCAACACAATTCGCGCCTAAAGGTGCTCCTACAAGAGAGAGTATAACCCTGTTTTGTAGGAGCAAGTTCAGCTGCGGATAGAGGGCTAGATGGGTGAGCCAGGTGGCAAAGGTTTCACATTCATATCGCCTTTCCACTCACCCGTGTTCCATAGTAACTCCAGCCACTGCGACATAACGGCGGCATGCATACTACCAGACTGGGATTTGAGCCAGTCATGCAGTCTCATCAATTGAAACTGTAGTTCTGCTTTGACTTCTGGAGCCAGCTGACGGTTGTCCATAGCACTGACTAATTTATCTAATACCACATAGTTTACACGTGTTTGAATGGCAGAGTTTGCGCTGGCATTTGACCGAATCGACTTACTCATGAGCCTTGCAACAATATCACTGACACTTGGCTTACTGTTATCTAATGCATGTTGTTGGGCCAGTCGATTCAGACGTTCTGGCATCATCATTAAAGACAGTGTATAACCAGCAGCAGATTCTGCCGCACTTATCGCGTCGAAGGTAACGCCTGTTCTTCCCTTAAAGCTTTCTCTATTACGATTGTTACCATAAGCTTTTGGTGTAATAACTTGCAAAATGTTCTCAGGGAGGGTTAAGAACTCAGGTGTCATCGTCGAAATAAGCACCTCAAGTGCATTAATCTGCCTAGTAGAGTCAACAGCCACAACACCTTTAGGTGAAGCATAATCGCCCTTACTTTCATACTCATAAGTAACACCACCAATGAGCTTAGCAACAGCATCTACTTGATAGCGGTGAAATAAATAGATAGGCACGAGTGACTCTTCTAATGCAGACAATGCCGTTCCTTCCGGAATGCTGTTTAATCCAAAATTCGACAAAGCTACTTCCCTAACCTGAATAACACGTTTAAGCTCATCTACAGGATCGCTGCCACTATCCCACAAATGGCCCTTACTACTTGCACTATTTGCAGCACGAGCATCAGGATCAGAAATGTAACCAAGACCTCGGTTTCTTGCGTTTTGGATCAGCTTTTTAAGCTCTGCTGCTTCGTCCGCAGAATCTGAGAAATCTTGGTAGCCATAGGCAATAACATAATTGTCCCATACGCCCATACCAACATCATAAGCGTCTTCAAGTTCAATATTACCGTTGTTTAAGGTTACATACGGATGCGGGTAATCCATAACAGACTCGCGACCATCCTCGCTTGCGGCGAAATTATGTGCAATGCCCAATGTATGACCCACTTCATGCGCTGACAGCTGGCGGATTCGAGCAAGCGCTAGTTGTAACTGTTCATCCGTATTTGCATTCGCACTATCAAAAGGACTGGTTAAGCCCAGTGCTATCAAGTAGTCCTGACGGACTCGTAATGAGCCAAGCGTTACATGCCCTTTGATAATTTCACCTGTTCTTGGATCAATAACAGAACCCCCATAAGACCAGCCTCGGGTAGAGCGATGTACCCATTGGATCACGTTATAACGAACATCCATCGGATCTGCATCCTGTGGCAGAACTTTGACTTGGAAGGCATTTTTATAACCTGCTAGTTCAAAAGCTCGGTTCCACCATAATGCACCGTCCCGTAAGGCTCCCATAACAGGTTCTGGTATTCCAGGATCTAGGTAATAGATAATAGGTTCCACTGGATCACTATACTGCGCCCCAGGATCTTTTTTACTAAGACGATGACGAGGAATAAAGCGCTGAGCCATCGAATCTTCTATTGGCGCAGAGTAATCCTGATATTCCACTTTCCAAAAGCCTGAATAAGGGTGAAATGCTCGCGTTTCATAATTATCATCAGGTAATTTAATCAATGAATGATGTAAGTGAACAGAAACACTGGATGCATCTGGCGTAACGCTGCGCAAATAATCACCAGCACCACTCCCACCAAAAGTAATTAACGCTTCAAACTCGGTATTTTCAGGGAACGACTTGGTTCGAGGTAAATAGACACCACTACGACTTCTATCAACTTTAAAACTGCCTTGCTTCCTGTCTTTTAGCTGCCCGGCTAAACCATGAACATCCGTTAGTAAAAAATCAGTATAGTCAATGACGTAAGTGCCATTACTTTCCGCTTCGGCAGTGAAGCCCGCAATAACAGAATCGGCAAAGGCCTCATCAATACTGGCTTTTTCAGCAGTATTAGAAGAGCTTGCTCGATAATTCGTATTGAGCTGCTTCAATAATATCTTATTACCGTAGCGCTCAAACCTTACGATACGCGCTTCACCGAGCTGCCCTCGGTCCAGCCCAATATCATTTGAGCCAACACCTTGAGGCAAACTGCTTTGAAAGAGAAATTCAGTATCAAGTTTATCGACAGCGAGATAGACCTTGTCATTTTGGTCATCATAATAAAAATCGAAGTAGCCTGACTGACGTTGCATTCCATCGGTAAAGTCAGGTACAGATTCAAGTTCAGCTCTCGCATCTAATGCGATACTGAAAGATAGAAATAAAAACAAAACTCTTAACATAGTATTCTCTATCAATAGGGGTTTAAGCAATGCGCTACCTTACCGAGTCTTAGCACGAAAAAAAAGCCGTGGGTGGATTAATGATGGTTTTGTGATGGAAAATACTGTTCATTAGTTGCCATCGAATACATCACTCATTAAAGAATGCGAGCTGTTACTCATAATATGTCGTTCGCCAACATCACATTAGAACGTATGGAGAACAAAGGCTACGTGAGCTCATCGGTCGGCGAGCCAAACGGCACAACGTGGCGGCAAGGCGAAGCATTATTTCGGAATTACGCCTAAAGGAAAAACCGCAGTAAAGAAAACTCACTCTCAGTTAGAAACCATGTAGCCTGGGTTAGACATTAAGGCTCAATCATGATTGTTAATAATGTTAAGCCTCCTCCTAAAATTGCGCAAAAGCTTTTATCGGTCTCATTCCCTTTGCGTATCAGACAGTCAATTATTGCCGAGCTAATCGAAGAATATCAGATACGCAGTAAGCAGTATCATCCAATTATTAATGACTTATAATTTTAGAAACAAAGCTTGAGCACCACTTACGAATTTATCAACAAACAACGGAACGGCATTGAGGCCTCAAATTAAAACCGCCACCCTGAAAGAGCAAGCTTTAGTCGCAAATGATGCCAAACAACAGATACAAAAAAGGCCGCCTAAGCGACCTTTCATATTCTGTGGTAGTTGTGCTTCTAGA
>CAZVDU010000234.1:0-4763 GCA_964625615.1 uncultured Pseudoalteromonadaceae bacterium
CCGGTAATTTCGTTGAGATATTGTTGGGCAAGCCTGAGTTCTTCAGCGAGTAGCTCGCCTGCTAGGTTCTCCATCAATTGTTGCTTACCTATAAGAATATGTTCATTAGCATTTTCTAGAGCATCTATATGACGGCGCCTGGCAATAAATTGACCTTCATTATTACTTTCAAAACCCATACAGGCTTTTAAGTGGCCCTTAAGTTCGTCAATACCTAAGCCTTGGCTAGCCGATATATTGACGATATTACCTGACTGTAAACCGAGTTTATCGTTAGTTAGATCAATCTTATTTCTTACCAGAGTTAGGCCTACACTAGATGGTAGTCTTTGTTCGAAGTCTTTAGTGAGATCATCTATTTGCTCTTGTGTTGTCGATGCCACATCGACTAGTAGTAACACCCTGTCGGCTTGCTCAATTTCTTTCCAAGCGCGTTTAATGCCAATTTGTTCGACTTTGTCAGCGCTTTCTCTTAAGCCTGCAGTGTCGATAATATGTAGTGGCATACCATCGATATGGATGTGTTCTTTAAGTACATCTCGTGTTGTGCCCTCAATATCTGTCACTATGGCTGCTTCATGCCCAGCGAGGCTGTTTAATAAGCTTGATTTACCTGCATTGGGTTTACCTGCAATAACGACACTCATGCCTTCTCGTAGCAAGCGGCCCTGATTTGCTTGTTGTCTTATTTCGTCAAGGGCGTCGATAATTTTCTGCAGATCTCGAGTTACTTTGCCATCGGAAAGAAAGTCGATTTCTTCATCTGGGAAATCAATTGCTGCTTCTACATACATACGCAGATGAATGATTTGTTCTACCAAGAGATTAATTTGTGTTGAGAAAACACCCTGCATAGACCGCAGTGCTGATCGGGCAGCTTGCTCAGAATCGGCATTAATTAAATCAGCTATGGCTTCTGCTTGTGCTAAGTCTAACTTGTCATTCAGAAATGCGCGTTCGCTAAATTCTCCAGGACGGGCAAGTCGAATTTTGGCTGTTGTAAGACAGGTTTTGATCAGCATATCCATCAAAACTTGACCACCATGGCCTTGTAGTTCTAGAACATCTTCACCGGTAAATGAATTGGGTGCTTTGAAGAAAAGAGCAATACCTTGATCAACCACGTTACCACTAGCATCATAAAAGGGGAGGTACTCGGCTTGTCGAAAGGCTGGAACTCTACCTAACAATTGAGTAGCAACTTCTGAAGCTAGCGTACCCGATATGCGCACTATACCTACGCCTGCTTTACCAGGTGCAGTGGCTTGAGCGATTATGGTGTCCTGATTCACTAAATTAGCCTAAATGATGGATAATTAATCGCGGAAGTTTTGAAACTGAAATGGCTGGCCTAAATCAGAAGAAGCTGCTTTTATTGCTGCCATGACATTTTGTAAGTCGTCACGCTTCTTGCCGGTTACCCGTACCTGCTCACCTTGTATAGAGGCTTGCACTTTAAGTTTTTTATCTTTGATGAGTTTGATAATTTTCTTAGATATAGGCTGTTCAATGCCTTGCTTGAAATTAACGGCTTGCTTGTATATTTTGCCAACGTGTTGAACGTCGTCGACTTCGATAGCTGCAGTATCTACTTTTCTCTGTACACATTTCGTACGTAATATGTCGAGCATTTGTTGTAGCTGAAAATCTGAGTCAGCTGACATAATAACGCTCTCTTGCTGTAACTCGAAACTGGCCTCTACGCCCCGGAAATCAAAACGTGTAGCGAGCTCTCTGTTGGCATTGTCAGTGGCATTTCTAACTTCGACAATATCAATTTCTGAAACAATATCAAATGATGGCATTGTGTCTTTTCCTGTAATTTATCCGCAATGTACCTTAAAAGGTGTGCTGTTGAGTGCATCATGAACTACCTTTCCATCTCTTAGAACCAACCTGATGCCTTTGAAAAGAGTATCGAGGTTTTCTAACGGATTTTCATCTAAGAATACAAGGTCAGCTGTATAGCCTGGTTTAATTCTGCCAAGTGTTGATTCTTCACCTAGCAAGTTAGCGCCATTAACTGTTGCTGTCTGGATAACGTCAGCATTGCTTAGCCCTGCTGCTTTAAACTGTTTAAGTTCACAAGTGTTTTCACCAAAACCTGAAAAAACAGCGTCTGAACCCATGGCTATTTTCACGCCAACACTGTGCGCACCTGCTACGGCTTGCGTATTTTTCCTGACAAATACACGTAGATTATTATCGATCTCTTCTGAGTAACCATATTCATCTCTGTGATCAGCGTAGTAACGGTTGTGGTCAATGGTGGGGACGTAGGTAATATTGTTTTCACGCATAGCTATCATTTGAGCAATACTCATACCCACAGCATGTTCAATGGAGTCAACTTTAGCATTGATTGCTGCATCAACTGCTTCTGGGCCATAGGAGTGAAGTGTTATGCGTTTACCTGCCTTATGCGCGGCATCAGCAATTTGTTTTACCGTTGCTTCATCATAATAAGCTTTGCTGGTTAAGTCATCAGCACTGCCTGTTGTACCAAATATCTTAACCCAATCGACGCCTGCATCGATCTGTGATTGTGCGTATTCTAGAGGTTCTACAGGTCTACTGGGATGCACGCCGCCGCCGGATACGTAGAGTCTTGGGCCAGGCGCTTGATGTGTTTTGAATAGTTTTCTGAGTGTTAAGTCTAAGCCGCTGCCATCGTTTAAGTCTCGAACGGATGTGACACCCGTAGCAACCGTTTTCTTCGCATTGTCTAGCGCAGCTTGTTTACGCCCTTCAGCGCTCACTTTGCCTAATTCAGACCAGGCTTCGCCTTTCGAGCCACCTGGTATTCCGTAGGTAATGTGCGTATGCATGTCAATCATGCCAGGCATTGCATAAAGGTGTTTAAGGTTAACGGTATTGCTATTTAAACCAGAGAGTTTAAGTTCATTACCAATTTTTAGAATATTGCCGTCATCATCAACAATAATATCAGTTTGGCTAAGTAGCTTGCCGGTGCCGTCAATCAGTCCTTTCGTTTGATACAAGGTATCTGCGCAAGTAAAAGTACTCGATAATGCTATACCTAGGATGAGTGTGACGACACGTTTTTTAAGCATGTAATAGTCTCTATTTGTAATCTATCTTATTTAGTCTTTATCCCTTGCTTTTCCATTTGCGAATAGATGATTTTAGCTTGTGCCAGAGTGATCAAGTTACTGATAAACCAATAAAGCACGAGACCAGCTGGGAACCATAAGAAGAAGATGCTCATAAAAACTGGCATGAGTTGCATAATTTTCTGCTGCATAGGATCTTGCATAGTCACAGGCTGTAATTTCTGCAATAAGTACATACTAGCGCCGGTTAAAACAGGCAGAACATAGTAAGGGTCTTTAACAGATAAATCGGCTATCCATAAGAAGAACTCGGCTTGACGCAATTCGACACTTTCGAGTAGTACCCAGTAAAGTGCTAAAAATATCGGCATTTGCAGCAATAAAGGAAAGCAACCACCCATTGGGTTCACTTTCTCTTTCTTATAAAGCTCCATCATACCCTGAGACATCTTTTGTCTGTCATCGCCATGACGGTCTTTCAGAGCATCCATTTTGGGTTTTAAAGCACGCAATTTTGCCATTGAGCTATATTGTGCTTTGGTTAATGGATACATAACGCCTTTAACCAAGATAGTTATAAAAACGATTGCTAATCCCCAGTTGTTCACAAGAGAGTGAATAAGTTGTAGCAAACCGAATAGTGGTTTTGATATCCACCATAGAAAGCCGTAATCAACGGTCAGGTCTAATCCTTTGGCAAGAAGCTCTAAGCTATCCTGATCTTTAGGACCAACATACATCACACTATTTATGGTTGTTGATTGACCGGCAGCAATATTAACGGGTTGGCCAGTAAATCCAATTAATGCGTATTCTTCACCTAAGCCGCGTGCATATATTGTATTTTGTTGATCTTGTGGCGGGACCCAAGCTGCAACGAAATAATGCTCAATCATGGCGGCCCAACCACCTAAGGTTTTCTCTCTTAAGCCATCGTCGAAAATGTCATCGAACTTTAGTTTTTCATAGCGATCTTCTTCGGTTGAATAGGCGCCACCACGATAAGTTGGCATAAATACAGAACCTTCAGAACTACGGATCCTTTGTTTTAGCTGAGCGTAGGGAATAACTTGCAGGTTTTGTTGGCTACTATTGGTTAACTCGTAGCTGACATCAATAGAATGCTTACCTTGAGTAAAAGTAAAGGACTTAACAACGACTAAACCGTCTGTGGTAGTGAAATACAGAGGGACTGTTAAAGTTCCACTTGTCATTTCATAACTTAGTTGCTCAGCTCTGAATGTGGGTTTTCCTTCCTGACCGTCAGTGCCGTTTGTGCCAATTAATCCACTTTGTGCGATAAATTCTAGCTGTGGATCATTGCTGAGAATATTAAACGATTCTTCAGAGTTGAGTTCTACGGGGAACTTCAGCAGGTCTGCGTTGACAATATCGCCGCCTTTAGGATTGATGTATAAATCGAGCGTATCTGTTTTAACATTAATAAGTGCTTTGTTGGTTATTGTTCCAACGGTGTTAGGCAAAGCTTGTGCATTAGGTATATCTGAAGATCCTGCAATGCTACTATTTGGAATATCTGACGGCGTATCCGGTAAAGTGGATGCCTCGATAGTTTGTGGCGGTTGAGGACCATAGTCTTTTTGCCACTCTTGCCATAGCAAAAAGCTGATTAGGGCTAAACCTATAAAAAGAAAACTGCGTTGGGATTCCATAAATAACTACTTATTA
>CAZVDU010000235.1:0-4687 GCA_964625615.1 uncultured Pseudoalteromonadaceae bacterium
CGCAGCACGCCGGCAGTGTGAACGGTTACAATGCGCTTCTTATTACTTATCCTCTAAAAAAGCGTGCAGTCATTGTGTTGGGCAATGCCGGAGAAGTGCCTCGCTGGGCTATTGCACAAGTAGTCAATCAAGTAATCGCCGGACAAACTGTGGAGTTACCTGTGTCCTCACAGAGTCAATATCGGCTGATTGTGAGTGCCGCTGGCTTTATTGTTATTGGGTTTATCGGCTTTTTGGTGTGGCGTCGGTCCAAGTCATCTCGCTAGGCCTCATAACCTCTGATTCAATAACAGCAACTATGGTTAAGCACTGCATTGCTGAGAGTGTCATGATGTCCGCGTTAAGAATAACGGCAGGGTGTTTCTGAATGTTAGACCAACAAGCTCGGTTGAATCGAGTACTAGATTATATTAAAAAGAACTTGGATGAGCCGCTGACCATCGATCTGCTTTGTGATATTGCCTGTTGGTCCAAGTATCACTTTCATCGACAATGCTCGGCTTACTTTGGAATGAGTGTGTATCAGCTAATAAAGTTGCTACGTACGAAACGAGCAGCGTTCCAGTTAATTTATCGTAAAGATATCAAAGTGGTTGATATTGCGCTGTGTAATGGGTTCGATAGTCATCAGGCTTTTTCTCGCTCATTCCGTCAAATGATGGGAATGTCACCTTCTATATTTAGAAAGTCACCTAGCTGGGGTTCTTGGCAACAATACTTTAACGATGTTGCAAAGCTAAGGATAAAAACCATGAGTAACACCAATTACGTCATTGATATTATTGACTTTCCCGAAACGCAGCTGGCTGTTTTTGAACATAGAGGAGCGCCGAGCCTGTTAGGTCGCTCAATACAGCGCTTTATTGCATGGCGAAAGCGTATGAGCTTACCGCCGAGCACAAGTAGAACTTTTAACCTGGTCTACGATGACCCGAGAACAGTGGCGGCAGAAGATTATCGATTTGACTTGGCCTGTGAGTATGAGGGAAGCTTAATCAACGAGACAGGTATATCCAGTAAAGTCATTCCTTCGGGAAAATGCGCCTATATCAGGCATGTTGGTAGCGATGATCTTCTTGGGCAGCCGATTGATTACTTATATTCTGATTGGCTTGAGAGTTGTGACTGGAAATTAAGGGATTTTCCTCTGTTTTTTGAGCGTGTTAGCTTTTTTCCAGAAGTGGCTGAAGCTGAAATGATAACGGATATATACTTGCCTATTACCTAGACCTTTTGACATAAAGAGAGTGAAACGTGAAATTTCTTGAAACTAAAATACCGCCGCCGTTAGTTTGTGTTCTTTTTGGTTTTGTTATGCGTTGGTTGTCGACCAAGCAACCTATTGTTTCGTGGGATTTCGCGTTTGACGGTCCATTGATCATTCTTAGCAGCGCCATAGGATTCTTTTTTTGCGCAACGGGCATTCTCGCCTTTATTAGAGAAAAAACGACAACCAATCCATTAAAGCCAGAGACTGCCTCTTCTCTGGTTAGCTCAGGGGTTTATGGTATATCAAGGAACCCTATGTACCTTGGTTTAGCCCTATTCCTCGTTGCTTTCGCTATTTTCTTGTCTTCGCTCTCAGCTTTCGTAGGTGTGGCAGGTTTTGTGGTTTATATGAATGCTTTCCAGATAAAACCTGAAGAAAGAGCGATCGAAGAGGTGTTTGGTGATGCTTATGTAGAATACAAAAATAAGGTTAGACGTTGGTTTTAGATAGACCATTCAGGTAGTTTTTTAATAAACGGAACATGGTTAGATAGGGTACTATCGACAACACAAATATTTAGCCGTACTGGCCGCGAGAAGAACCTTTAAGCATTCAAATAAGACTTATAACGCGCTATACTCCGCGGCCAAATTTTGTGTTCTATCTTATTAAAACCGAGTAACTCATGTCATTTCAGCAAGAAGTCGATAACAGACGTACATTTGCCATTATTTCTCACCCAGATGCGGGTAAAACGACCATTACCGAAAAGGTGTTGTTGTTCGGGAATGCTATTCAAAAAGCGGGTACGGTAAAAGGTAAAAAGTCGGGCCAACATGCTAAATCTGACTGGATGGAAATGGAAAAAGAGCGGGGTATCTCGGTAACAACCTCGGTCATGCAATTCCCTTATGCCAACCGTTTGGTGAATTTGCTCGATACACCGGGACATGAAGATTTCTCTGAAGACACTTATAGAACACTTACGGCTGTAGATTCCTGCTTGATGGTGATCGATGCCGCTAAAGGTGTAGAAGCAAGAACCATTAAATTGATGGAAGTTACACGCCTTAGAGATACACCTATTATCACTTTTATGAACAAGCTGGATCGTGACACCATGGATCCCATCGATCTGATGGATGAGGTTGAGAGTGTTCTGAATATAAAATGTGCGCCTATTACGTGGCCTATCGGCATGGGTAAAGAGTTCAAAGGTGTTTATCATCTATTAAGAGACGAGACCATTTTGTACCGAACAGGTCTTGGTCACGAGATTCAAGAAAAACGTATTGTGAAGGGTCTCGATAACCCGGAACTTGACGCAGCAATAGGACATTACGCAGAAGAACTTCGTGAAATGCTGGAATTGGTTAAAGGTGCGTCTCATGAGTTTAATCACGATGAGTTTATTCGTGGTGAATTGACGCCGGTATACTTCGGAACAGCATTAGGCAACTTTGGCGTTGATCATATGTTAGATGGGCTTGTGGAATGGGCACCAAAGCCACAAGGCCGGGCAACTGATGAGCGTGATGTTGATCCACAAGAAACTAAATTCAGTGGTTTTGTGTTTAAAATTCAAGCTAACATGGATCCTAAGCACAGGGACCGTATAGCCTTTTGTCGGATTGTGTCTGGTAAATATGAGAAAGGCATGAAAATGCATCAAACGCGTATTGGCAAAGATGTACGTATTTCTGATGCAGTGACTTTTTTAGCCGGTGACAGATCAGCCGCAGAGAATGCTTTTGCGGGTGATATTATAGGCTTGCATAATCATGGTTCTATCCAAATTGGTGACACTTTTACTGCTGGTGAGAAGTTCCGTTTTTCAGGCATTCCTAACTTTGCACCGGAGTTATTTAAGCGTATTCGACTTAAAGATCCATTGAAACAAAAGCAATTACAAAAAGGGTTGATTCAGCTTGCCGAAGAAGGTGCTGTGCAGGTTTTCCGGCCAATTGCCAATAACGACCTTATTGTTGGTGCCGTTGGTGTTTTGCAGTTTGATGTAGTTGTTGCTCGTTTGAAGTCTGAATATAACGTGGATGCCATTTATGAACACATTAGCGTTGCAACAGCACGTTGGGTATATGGTGATGAAAGGAAAGTCGACGAATTTAGACGCAAAGCCGAACAAAACCTAGCGTTAGACGGTGGCGATAACTTGACTTACATTGCGCCGACTATGGTTAATTTATCATTAGCGCAGGAACGTTACCCTGATATCGAATTTAAAACCACCCGCGAACATTAGAATAACTATGTTCTAAACAGTTGAAGTGTAGCGGAATAACAAACATGTTCAATTGTGACGGGCATTGAAGAGATAGTATGAATATTCAAGCATTATTAGTAGAACGTTTTAAACAAGCTATGGCGGATATCGGTGCTCCTGTCGATGCGCCAACGCCACTTACTCGAAGTACAAAGGTGGGTTTTGGGGATTATCAATTTAACGGCGCTATGGCACTTGCCAAGTCATTACGTCAGAAACCACGAGATATCGCTGAAAAGCTAGTTGAGGCGGTTAAGGTTGATGATATCGCTCAACAACTTGAGGTTGCAGGTCCAGGTTTTATCAATATTCACTTAAATAATAAGTGGCTTGGTACTCAAGTAGAGAAAACATTATCTGATACGCGCCTGAACATTGATTTGCAACAGAAACAAACTGTTGTGGTTGACTACTCTTCGCCTAACTTAGCCAAAGAGATGCACGTCGGGCATTTGCGTAGCACCATTATTGGTGACTCCGTTGCTAAAGTGTTGGCGTTTTTAGGACACAACATATTACGCCAGAATCATATGGGTGATTGGGGCACTCAGTTTGGTATGTTGCTCGCCCACTTGAACGATAAATTGGCTCATAATGAAGTTGCAGAAACTGCCTTATCCGATCTCGAAGATTTTTATCGTGAAGCCAAGGTACGCTTTGACAATGAAGACGGCTTTGCTGATCGCGCACGAGATTATGTTGTTAAGTTGCAAGGTGGCGATAAAGATTGTTTGGCCTTATGGCAACAATTTATTGATGTATCTATTACGCATAGCCAAGATGTTTACGACACGCTTGGCGTGAGCCTAACGCGCGAACATGTGATGGGGGAGAGTGCTTATAACCCTGACCTCGGGAATGTAATTAATGAGCTAAAGGCGAAAGAACTGCTTGTAGAAGATCAAGGCGCTCAGGTGGTTTTCCTTGATGAGTTGGCCGATAAAGAAGGCAAGCCAGCCGCTTATATTTTGCAAAAATCTGGTGGTGGCTATCTCTATTCAACAACCGATCAAGCTGCTATTCGTTATAGAAGAGAAAAGTTGGGTGCGACGCGTACGTTGATTTTTACTGACGCACGTCAAGCATTACACTTCAGACAAACAGAGTTGGTTGCTCGTAAAGCAGGTTTTATTGCAGACGATGAAATCTATCAACATTGCCCATTTGGGATGATGCTGGGTAAAGATGGTAAGCCA
>CAZVDU010000236.1:0-4662 GCA_964625615.1 uncultured Pseudoalteromonadaceae bacterium
CCCCTCAAGATGGCGTGTCTACCAATTCCACCACTTCCGCGAAAAAGTTTTAACTATAGATTAGTTAGGTACGTCTGGAACATCCGATTCATTTGGCGTAACTGCCGGCTGCTCTACTACTGGCACTTCTAGATTCTGCCAAGGATCTACTTCTGGTGTTTGCTTGTTGGAAAGGTTTCCTAAAACTAAGCTGATACCGAAGAATAAGGTTGCCAAAATCGCTGTAGAACGTGTCATGAAGTTACCTGACCCCGTAGCACCAAATACAGTATTTGAACCACCAGAACCGAAAGAAGCTCCCATACCTGCACCTTTACCTTGTTGGACTAGTACTAAACCAACAAGCATTAATGCAACAATCAAATAGACCACTAATAATACTTCGTATAAACTCATTTGTTATCTCTGTCAGTTTGCCGCTTGGCAAATCGTTATAAACTCTTCTGACTTCAGACTGGCGCCACCAATCAGGCCACCATCTACATCAGGTTGTCCAAACAGCTCTTTAGCGTTTGAACTTTTAACACTGCCGCCATATAAAATAGCAACACTTTCAGCAATAGTTGCGTCATTTCTCTTGAGCAAATCTCGAATGAACGCGTGCACTTCTTGTGCTTGCTCTGGGCTAGCTGTTAGCCCTGTACCAATTGCCCATATAGGTTCATAAGCTATGGTGATATTTTCAAATGCTTCAATACCCACTTTAGTAATAACAGCATTTAATTGAGCTTCAATAAATTGAAATAACTCACCGCTTTCACGAACTTCTAATGACTCTCCTACACATAATATGGGCGAAAGAGCAGCTTTTAAACTATGTTCAACTTTATCAGCAATTAATTTGTTTGACTCGCCTTGATCGCAACGTCGTTCAGAGTGTCCTAAAATGACATACTGAGCGCCACAAGTTTTGATCATCTCACAGCTAATCTCTCCAGTATGTGCGCCATTATCAGACTCACTGCACGTTTGTGCACCTATCGAAAAATTGGCTTTGTCAAACTGGCTTAATAATGTAAAAGGTGGGCAAATAACAACATCAACATTATTGAATGGCTGTTCTTTAAATGCCTCAATGAAGGAGTTAACTAAAGCTAAATCCCCATTCATCTTCCAATTACCAGCAACAACCGGGCGTCTTATTTTTGATTGCATCATAAACTCCCAGCAATTTGTGCTAAGCCAATTTAAAGCGGGCGAGATATTAACTAACCCGCTGCTAAGTTACAAGTCTGATCGTACTATTTTTGTTGCCTTAGAGGCTATTCACAACAAAGATATAAGTATTTTCGTTTTATTCATCAATACCTGTGCTTACTTTTCGACCATATCATCAATGATTAATCAAAATTAAGGCTTTCAAGGCGCTGCTTTACCGACCTCTTCAGCGATATGTTCTGCCCATTGATTCGCATCGCTCGATTTATTGGCTTCGACCATTACTCGAATAACTGGTTCTGTGCCACTCTTGCGCAACAACACTCGACCATCAGTACCCAGTGCTTTTTCAGCGTCAATAACAGCTTCTTTTACCGATTTAGAACTCAACGGATCAGTACCCGGTTTGAACGTCACATTAATTAACCGCTGCGGAAATTTCTCCATTCCTTTTCTTAGTTCAAGCAATGTCATTTGTGCTCTTAACATTGACGTTAATACTTGAAGGCCTGAAATAATGCCATCACCGGTAGATGCGACACTAAGATTCAGAACATGTCCTGAGCTTTCACCACCTATCTTCCAACCTTTTTCTAGCAATAACTCCATAACATAACGGTCACCTACTTTACTGCGTTCGAAAGGTATACCTAAATTGCCTAGAGCAACTTCTAAACCTAAATTGCTCATGACAGTACCAACAACACCACCACCGTCTAAACGCCCAGAGCGTAAAGCGTCTCTAGCAATAATATAAACAAGCTCATCGCCGTCAAGCACGCCGCCTTCGTTGTCGACCATCATGATACGGTCACCATCACCGTCAAGTGCAAAACCCAAGTCTGCACCAGTTTCTAGCACCTTAGCACGAGTTGCCTGCATAGATGTTGCACCAACACCGTCATTGATATTTAGTCCGTTAGGTGATGTTCCTACTTCAATAACGTCAGCGCCAAGCTCTCTAAGAACATTAGGCGCAATGTGGTAAGTTGCGCCGTGTGCACAGTCAACGACAATTTTTAACCCTTTGAGTGATAAATCTGACGGAAATGTGCCTTTACAAAACTCGATATATCGACCTGCTGCATCTTCAATTCGATTAGCTTTACCTAATTTATCTGACGCTACACATGTCATTTCTTCATCCATCATCTTCTCTATGGATGCTTCGATATCATCGTCGAGTTTGAATCCGTCTGCAGTGAAAAATTTGATCCCATTATCATAATACGGATTATGAGAGGCACTGATAACGATACCTGCCTCAGATCGAAATGTCTTAGTCAAATAAGCAATAGCAGGCGTTGGCATGGGACCTAGGAGACCAATATTGATTCCGGCTGCAGAAAGCCCTGCTTCCAGCGCAGATTCGAGCATGTAGCCCGATATGCGAGTGTCTTTCCCGATTAAAACTTTATTTGTACCTCGACCTGCAAGCACCTTTCCAGCAGCCCACCCCAGCTTGATAACAAACTCCGGGTTTACTGTTGAATTTCCTACACGGCCACGTATACCGTCTGTTCCGAAATACTTTCTTTCACTCATTTATATAAACTCTATTATTTTAGTTATAGTCTTAATGACATCGACACTTTCTTTAACATCGTGGACTCGAATAATACTCGCACCTTGTGTTACAGCATAAGTTGCACACGCCAGTCCACCTGCCAACCTTTCGTTTACATCTCGATCAAGTAGTTTACCTATCATCGATTTTCTTGATACACCAACCAGTAATGGGCTATCTAGTGATGATAATCGTTTCAATTGTGCTAACAAAGCATAATTATGCGCTAAACTTTTTCCGAAACCAAAACCTGGATCTAAAATTATCTGAGATGAATCAATGCCCTTAGACAAGCATGCTGATTTTCGTTCAGTAAGAAAAGCAGAAACTTCCTGAATTACGTCATCATATTGAGGGGCGTCTTGCATCGTATATGGTGAGCCTTGCATATGCATTAAACAAACCGATACTTGGTATTGCTTAGCAAGTTTCGAGGCGACATCTAATGCGTATGGCTCCTGAAGTGCTCTAACATCATTAATTAAACCTGCTCCAGCTTCCACAGCTTGCTGCATAACTTGAGGCTTACTGGTATCAATAGAAATGACTGTATCAAAATTCTGATGAATGAGCTCTACAACAGGAATTGTTCTATCAAGTTCCTCTTCAAGAGAAACAGCAACTGCTCCTGGTTTAGTTGACTCTCCACCGATGTCTATAAAATCAGCACCACATCTAATCATCGCTTCTGCATGACGAAGTGCGTTGTCTCTTCCTTTAAATTTACCGCCATCAGAAAAGGAGTCAGGCGTAACATTCAAAATCCCCATGACCTTTGGAGTTGCCAGGTCGATTTGTCGATTTGCAAAATTCATAACTGGGAGTTTCTTTTATTTTATTCTATTCAGTATTCCATACAAAATAGGCGCCCTAAGGCGCCTATCATTCAATCAGTTTATATTAGCTTGGCAAATCACCGGGCTTTCCTACATTTGGCTTAGGAGCACTAGATTTCTCTTCTGCTTGAACTTCGTCACCACCTGTTGGTTTATTACTGCTACTTGGCTTATTGGTATCATCCCAATCCGCCGGTGGACGAACATCTTTACGAGCCATGAGATCATCAATTTGCTTAGCATCAATGGTTTCATATTTCATCAAAGCATCTTTCATTGCCTCTAATATATCCATATTATCTTTCAACAACGTTTCTGCTAATTCATAGTTACGATCAATCAATAATCTGACTTCTGCATCAATCATCTTTATTGTTTCGCCAGACATCTGTTTGGGCGGAGCACCCGCAAACACATCACGATCTTTTTCTGCATAAAGTAAAGGTCCCATCTTGTCAGATAACCCCCACTCTGTGACCATCTTCTGAGCAATATCTGTTGCGCGCTCTATATCGTTAGAAGCCCCTGTAGTGACCCCCGCTTTACCCAGCGTAATTTCTTCTGCAATTCGCCCACCGAACAAAGTCGCAATCCTCGACTCCAATTCTTCTTTAGATGAACTGTATTTATCTTCTTCAGGTAAATACATGGTGACACCTAACGCTCTACCTCGTGGGATAATAGACACTTTATAAACAGGATCGTGCTTTGGTACTAAACGCCCAACAATTGCGTGACCAGCTTCATGGTATGCAGTATTAGTCTTTTCCTCTTCAGACATGACCATTGATTTGCGCTCAGCACCCATCATAATCTTGTCTTTAGCTTTATCAAACTGCTCCTGAGAAACAACACGAGAATCACTGCGTGCAGCAAACAAAGCCGCTTCGTTAACTAAGTTCGCTAAGTCAGCACCTGAAAACCCTGGCGTGCCACGAGCAATCAGCGATGCTTCAACATCATCACCAATAGGTACTTTGCGCATGTGAACCTTAAGAATTTGCTCACGCCCACGAATATCAGGTAAACCTACCGTAACTTGGCGGTCAAAACGTCCGGGTCTTAATAACGCAGGGTCTAAAACGTCAGGACGGTTAGTCG
>CAZVDU010000237.1:0-4578 GCA_964625615.1 uncultured Pseudoalteromonadaceae bacterium
CTACTATCTTATATAGTAACTTTATTCATGGAGTGACGGTTCTAATCAGATGCAGTCAGCTCAATATATTACAAAGTCATTTCTTAGAATACTTCTCATGTTGCTCGCTACAAACGTTCGAGCGGCGCAAGGCGATGTTAGCCTAGATATTTTAACCTTACTTGAGAACAAAGAGGTTTCTTCAGCCTATCAACTGGCACTCGATAACTTGGCTGAGTTCGAGGGTGACCCAAAGTTTGATTATGCATTTGGCGCAGCAGCCAAAGCAAAAGGTGAGTTAAATATCGCAGTCTTTGCCTTTGAAAGGGTTCTTCAAGTCCAGCCAAATGCGGTTGATGCTAGGTTAGCATTAGCGGTTAGCTATTACGATCTAGGTAACTTAGATGCTTCCGAAAAAGAATTGGAAGTGCTAAAACGCTTTAAGATCAACAATGCGAATCTTTCATCGACAGTCAATGCCTATTTGTCAGCGATAAAAGTCAAACGTCAGCAACTTGAAAATCATTGGCAAAGTTCTCTGAGAACAGGGGTAGGTGTGGATAGTAACCCTAATAATGGGATAGATGATGAATTTGTTACCATACCGGC
This sequence comes from uncultured Pseudoalteromonadaceae bacterium, assembly GCA_964625615.1. GTDB lineage: Bacteria > Pseudomonadota > Gammaproteobacteria > Enterobacterales > Alteromonadaceae > M269. The sequence continues at coordinate 589 of CAZVDU010000237.1, forward strand.
TTTAGGTCAAATTGCCTTGTTTGCAGAGAGTTTAGAAAACGATAGTACCTATGCTGATTTTCAAGGACAGTTTGCTTATGTGAAACCCGTTAATCAGAGATCGAGCTGGCAAGTTTCAGGATCTATTTCGCATACTGAATTCGAAGATACTCTCGCGCTAGACCGTACATTCTTAGCGACAAATTTTGCTTATAGAACACAGATCAAAGGCTTCGATATCAGTGGTTCCGTTTTTTACAGGCCACTGTGGTTAGATGGTGAAAGCATTCTTGATTATTACGGGGTGACGTTAACAACAAGTAAGCAGATAGACCACGGATTAACTATCGGCATTGACATCTCTGGCTCTCAAGAAAACTATGAAGAGCTTTTTGGTTTTGATCGCGATCAATGGCTAACCAATACTTGGGTGAGCTTAATAAAGAGTGGAAGTTCACACCGTCTTAACCTCCGTTACGGGGAAGAAAAAGCAGATAACAATAATGATTTCCTCGACCGGGATATATTGGGCATAGGCTATCAATGGAAACAACAATTCGGTCGTCGATGGGGGTATCAACTCTCTCTTGATTATATTGACTCTGAGTTTCAAGGCATAAACCCTTTATTTGTTGCTGTGCGTGAAGATAGTTTTTTTAGTTCAGATGTTGAAGTGAGATACGCACTTGCAGAACGCTGGCGGCTAATGGGGCGTTTAAGTTATATAAACAATGACAGTGATATCGCTATCTATGAGTACAAACGCGTTAATATTTGGGTAGGAGCTCGTTATGAATTTTAAACCGCAATTTTTCAAGGCCCTAAAAATTAGCGTAAATACGTTTGTGATAGCCGTTTTCACTTGCAGTGTAAACGCCCAAGATGTCGACTCTGCAGGCAAAACCATTATGGCTCGTGGTGATGTTAATGCGTTGAACGATGTTAATGGTCAGCGCAAGCTTGCACGTCGTTCGCCTATTTTTAAAGTAGACAGTGTCAATACAGGTAAGCTCAGTGCAACACAGTTAAGGATGATAGATGGAGGGTTATTGTCTCTACAGGAAGATTCTCAGATTGCGATTGTAGATTACGCCTTTAATGAGAATACCAAGCAGGGTTCAATTAGTATGTCCTTGTTAAAAGGAGGTCTACGAACTGTTACAGGTGCTCTGGAGTCATCAGTGGATAATTACCGCCTAAACACACCGATCGCCAGTATAGGGGTAAGAGGGACTCATTACGAAGCTGAACTGTTAGACGGTGACTTGTATTTAGCTGGGTGGGAGGGGGCTATTGATGTCGACGTCGATGGCTCTAACATCCAGTTTTCGTTAGGGCCTGCCGAAGCCTATCGATTTGCAATAGTAAGAAGCGATGGAACGGTAGAATTCTTATTAGAAGCCCCGTTGCTTTTTACAGAGGGACACAGCAATAATATTCTAGCATTTGGTGGCACAGGTTCGCCGTTGTTTACCTTGGCTGGCTCTGAGCAATCACCGAGCGACAGTGAAGTGGTCGATTTCCAACAAAGTGTGACTAAGGACACATTCGGCGAAGAGTTTATCGATAATGACCTTTTGGTCGCTAGATTGATACCCGATCAACAAGGCATTCAACGTGCAGGCGTTGCAACTTTTGACCAGCTTATCAGTAGCGATTTAACAAGCTCTGTCGGTGAGGTCACTAATATTGATGTGTCTGTTACGGTTGACTTTAGCACTGCCAGCATACCCACAGGTAATCTTTCTTTCAACGATAATAATGGTGAGTGGTTCGCTGCTTTTAATGGTTTGATCAGAGCCAATGCGCTGGATTTAAACGTTAACTTTGCATCTCATAACAATAATCTGGCTGATGGCTTTATCAATGGCTTATTTATTGATAGTGCGACGAGTATTTTAGGTAATGTGAATTTGTTCGAGGTAAATCAACCTACAGTACAAGCAGCTGGCTCGTTCATCGTAACGGAACGGGCACCTTAGGATTAGAAAGGCGCAATTACCATGTATAGATTTAGCTATCTTATTTTTCTCTTGGGTGCATTGACTGTTACAGGTTGTGGCGGGGGAGGCGGGGTCGAACAGTCACCGTCTCCAACGACAAGTTCACGCGTTGATAGTGCTGGTGAGCTTTCGTCAGCGCAAGCTGGTAGTTCGTTTAGCGGTAACTTATTCTTATCCATCCGAGCCACGAACAGCAGCGGCATCGGCGCAGTTGCCTTGAGGTTTATTGATAATGGACCCACCTTGAACCTCTGCTCAGGTCAGAGCTGTGGAGGGACATTATTTTCTGAAACGGTGTCTGGTATCAATCCGGGAGAATTTGCAGCTGTGCCAGGGCCTATAAGCGTGACCTTATTGGTTACTGATACTCAGCAGCAGACGGAAGCGGTATCGACACTAGAAGTCGAATGGCTACCTCAAACTATCAATGATGTGCAGGCTGTTCGCAGTGCTAATGGAGAAAGTATTGAGGTAAGTTGGACGCTTAATCCACAACTATTGCGTTACAACATTTATATAGCGTCGCAAACGGGCGTTAATCAGCGTACTTTTCAGGCACTACCTAATGGTCAAGCTTTATTAGCTGTTAATAGTGGGCCACAAATATTTTCTAACTTACAGCCTAACCTTGATTATTTTGTGTTGCTTGCAGGTATAGATGGTAGCGGTGAGAGTACAAACCTCAATGAAATTGCATTGCCTGCTAATACAGGTGCGCCGAACAACAACCCAATTGCCAATGCAGATATGGCTACCTTGGATGAAGATGACACTCTACTCATTGATGTATTAGCTAACGATACAGATCCTGATGGTGATGCGCTGACGATAACGGGTGCAACAACAATAATAGGCGCAGCGACCATACAGGCTAACCAAATATTCTATGAGCCACCTTTAAATTTCAATGGAAATACGACAGTAAACTATGCTATCAGTGACAACAATGGCGGTACTGCTGACAGTCAAATTACTCTACAAGTAAACGCCATTAACGATGCTCCTGAAGCCACGAATGATTTCGTCAGTACCTTAATAAATACGCCAATTAATATTGATGTTTTGGCGAATGATATGGATATAGATGGCGATGCCCTGACGGTTAATTCAACAACAGGAGGGCAGGGGACAACCGTTATTGAAGCAGACGATACGATTACTTATACGCCAGCAGTAGGGTTTATTGGAACCGATACATTTGACTATATTGTTGATGATGGAAATGGAGGAACGTCCACAGCTGTTGCCTCTGTCGATGTAGGGGCGACTTCTCGTCAACCTATAGCTAATAATGACAACTATATTGCGTTGTCGAGTCAAATGCTGACAGTCAACGTCGCGCAAGGTTTGCTTGTGAACGATGCTGATCCTGATGGTGATACGATAACCGTTAATGTTACACCAGTGCGCGATGTTGCTAATGGTGTACTAGCACTTGCTACAGATGGCAGCTTTACCTACCAGCCCAATGCAGGCTTTGTTGGAAATGATTCCTTCGAGTATCAAATTACCGATGGTAATGGACAAGTGCAATCTGCAACAGCAAATCTTGATGTAAGAGCTATCCCTGCTGATCTCGGTGGAGATTCAACCAGCATAAGTGGCGCTTTCCTATACATAGGTCAAGGAGAAGCTACAGCAGGCACCGGTGTGGGCACAGGGCTTTATAGAACAGGAGATTGTCTGCAGGATGCGAATACGCGATGTGTTACTCAAGGTAACTATATTGAATCTGCAACCAGTGGTAACAACCCAAACCAGATAGGCAGTTATGCCTTTGTTCAAACTTATGTCGGTAACGGAGATTCTCCTGTGGTTGCTCAGTCAACGACGCCGGGTGGCAATGAAGTTAGTTTTACAAACCTAGGCGGATCTCTGTTTGAACTCTTTCTTTTCCCTGATTCAGGGGGTGTTTTCAGAGCGCCTTTCCCAGACAACGAAGTCTTTGCTAACTCTCTGTTTTTCGGTGCTTTTATCAGTGCTAATCAGAATTGTACGGGATTGCCAG
>CAZVDU010000238.1:0-4565 GCA_964625615.1 uncultured Pseudoalteromonadaceae bacterium
TCCCACTGCATTACCTGATTACCCTTATCATCCAAAAGTGAGAGCGAGTATGACGAAGGTTCAAACCGGCTCACGTCAAATATAAGTACTTGCCCTGACGATGCCTTATTAACCAAGGCTTCAGAGTTCGCACCTGCACTGTCAATTGCGCCGCGCATCACCTCAATGAAGATAATGTCGGGGCTATTACCAACACGTTGCTCATACCTTTCGGGTGAGAACACCAAAACGGCGATCAAGCATACGCTGGCAACAAGAGCCATACCGTGAGAGTAAGTGGGTTTCCACCAACGCCACAGAGATGTTCGCTCTCTTTGTTGCGATACTTTTGGCATCGCCAACATCGCAATTCGATCAAGTTCCAACTGTTCTATTAACTCAGGTTTATCTAATAGATATTCTTCAAACTGAATCACTTCTTCTGGTGTCAATTCGTTCTTTAGATACTTCCTGCCAATATCGAACTGCTCAATGTACTGCTTATCCATTGTGCTGCTCCTCGGCCTTTTTATGACCTGGCTGATAATGTGCGTTTGCGCTTACATGTTTTTGACTAATTCGCATCAAGTCAGCGTTATAGTCATAGTGATAGCGAGCTATTCTTTCTCTCACTTCATTTACATTATTTTTTTCGGGGAAGGAAAAAACCTGCATGCACAGGAATACACTCAGGAGGTGCGTTAGCGTCATTTGGCTAATATCAACACCTAGTTTGTGTTGCAGAAGCTGCTTTAATCGGTTCCGAGCGCGAAAGAGCACCCTGTCGAAGTGCGCGGGTGTAAGATCATGCTGTTCACACAAAGTACTTTTGTCTATTCCTTCAACGAAGTAGCTTTGCAAAATTTCTCTGTCTCTGATCGTTGGAAGTTCCTCGAGTACTTGACCAACAAGCTTTATCAGATGGGATTCATTGAGCTCTTTTGAGAGGTTTTGATTGGCGTCAGGGAGGTCGAAGTTGAGGGTTTCAGAGGAGTCCGTTTTTCGTCTTTTCTCTTTTCTGAAATGCCCTATGGCTAAATTAATACCGGTTTGACGAACGAATGCAGATAAACCCTGAGGGTTGTGTATGTCTCCATTTCGCGCCTTATTGATGACAATAATAAACGTATCTTGGGCAAGATCATGAGTTAAGTCAGGATCTTGGCACTGGTTATTCAGAACAAAAATCAACCCTCGCCAATAACGTTCCACCAACTCCTGTTCCGCTTGCTTACTGCCATTCCTGATATCCTGTAAAATATCAGATGGGGAAGAAACCTCAGCTCCTGATAGCATGGTATGGCACCTTTTTATTATTTTTAATGAATAAAATGCATATTTTTCAACCAATAAGGTTCAGTATGAAGTAGTTGCTAAAAAGAGACAATAGTGAATATTATTCTGGTAAAGCTGATCGGTTGATTATGACCTAATGGTCTTCGCGGCAGCAACGCAAGGTAATGATGTTGATAAATTAAAATGTTAGTTGCAGAGAAGAAATTAGGGCACTCCCTTGCACGACTAATTTTAAAAGTAATGTAAGATTAGATTAAAATTAACAATCAATTCATAGGAAAAGCAGACATTCATCAATCCGTCTACAGGCAAGCTGCCATTAACATTATCTAGGTAATCTTAAATACTGAAAGAAGGCTTCTCTTCAGGCACTAGAAGCCTTTTATCATCGCACTAAACCGAAATCTGGCGACTAATAACCTCTTTCATAATCTCGTTCGTGCCACCGTAAATTTTCTGGACTCTGGCATCAATGTAAAAGCGCGATATCGGGTATTCCAACATATAACCATAGCCACCAAACATTTGTAATGCCATATCGATCACTTTGCATTCCATTTCTGTTGCTGCGTACTTAGCGATACTGGCTTGCGTTGTGGTTAATTCCTTAGCCATATGCATCTCTTTGTAGCTTTCGACTAATACGCGATGGATTTCTGTTTGCGTATACATTTCAGCCAGCTTAAATTTTATGTCCTGCAACGCGGCTAATGGTTTACCAAATGCATGGCGTTCATTGACATACTCTACCGCAAGCTTCAATGCACCTTCAGCATGAGCGACAGCACCACAAGCGAGCGCTAGTCGTTCGCGAGGCAGTTCTTGCATTAAGGTAATAAAGCCTTGGTCTACATTGCCTAATACCGTATCAGGCGACAACACTACATCTTCGAAAAACAACTCAGAAGTATCACCGGCATGTTGGCCTATTTTGTTTAAGTTCTGCCCACGTACAAAACCTTTCGCATCACCATCAACCAAAAACAAACTCATGCCTTTTGCTGCTTTAACATCCATATTGGTCCGCGCAGCAACGATATACAATGACGAGTTCTGGCCATTAGTAATGAACGTCTTTGAACCATTCAATACATAGTTACCATCAACTAATTTAGCATTGGTTTTCATACCTTGAAGATCGCTACCAGCCGATGGGTCGGTCATACAAATAGCGGCTATGCATTCTCCCGTCACCAATTTAGGCAGATATTGTTGTTTCTGCGCTTCTGTTCCCATGTTCAGCAAATAATGGGCACAGATATCTGCGTGTACCGTAATGTTCGTGCTCAAGGCGAAATAACCCGCTCTGGCCATTTCTTCGACAACAATCATGTTGAAGCGAAAGTCTGTCCCAAACCCACCATACTCTTCAGGAATATCACAACATAACAAGCCTTGGCTGCCCATCTCTTGCCAAAATGACTGAGGAATAACCTTGTCTTCTTCCCACTGCTCATAATTCGGCGCGACTTCATTTTCAATAAACTGGCATACCATTTCACGAAATATACCGAGTTCTTCATTTAAATCTTCTGTACTCATAACAGGTTCCTGAATTGTCATTACAAACCAGCCCCTACCTCGGGTATTCATGCCCTACAACAGAAGCTGATTTTAATTATTTGTGGAAAGCGGAGCCGCTCTCTATCTGTAATGATTCATTATATCAAAGCAATGGCATAACACCGTCACCTTAATAGGCAAATAGTGCTAAATGATCTGTATAGTTTTGAGAAACACATCAATCTTTAGGCAATAGAGTGGATTTTTGTAGGAGAGCCTTTAGGCCCGAAGTGTGACTCCACCGGCAGTGCTATTGTGACTAAAACCTTCTCCTACACAGCTTGATGGCTAAAGAGCCTTAAATCGAATCGCCACACCACCACTGGTAGCGAGCGGTAGTGTTAGGCTATCAGTATTTGTTACGGCCTTGTTTTCAATCACGATATCGTAGGGATTGTTTTTCCACTCTGCTGTCTCACCATCGCGATAGATTTGCGCTTGATAACGCTTTCCCTTCTCCAAGAAATCAAGCTCAACGCTTAGATTACGCGCGGCTTCATCGGTTAACGCACCAAGATACCAATCTTCGCCTTCCCGCTCTTTTCTAGCAAAGACAACGTAATCACCGACCTCACCGTCGATGGCAATACTTTCTTCCCAATCCGTGGGAACATCTTTGATAAATTGAAAAGCTGCCGGGTTAGCTTGATAGTTTCTCGGCAGGTCGGCTGCCATTTGAATAGGACTATAAATGACGACATATAAAGCGAGCTGCTTGGCTAATGTTGTTTGTGGTCTGTTGGTGTCGTCTCCCAGCCCATTAAAGCCTAAATCAAAAATGCCAGGGGTAAAATCCATAGGGCCAGCCAGCATGCGTGTATAAGGTAAAATTGCCGCGTGTTCAGGCGGATTAGGTGGCGTCCCCCAGGCATTAAACTCTTGTCCACGAGCACCTTCTCGCGCAATCCAGTTCGGGTAAGTTCTGCGTAACCCTGTATCCTTGATCGGTTCGTGCGTGTTAATGCTAATCTTATATTTAGCAGCTTCTTTTATGTTGTGAAGATATTCGTTAGCCATAAATTGGCCATCATGCCACTCTCGCCGAACAATGCCTTGCTCATCGACACGTTTAATAAGTCCTGCATCGGCAACGTAGCCGGTCTTAACTTGGCGTACACCATGTTTTTGATACAACGCGAAGGCATCCGACATTTGGTTGCGGTAATTAGTTACATTGCCCGATGTCTCATGATGCCCAATCAACCTTACACCTTTACTCAAGCCATGTTCGGTGACTTTCTTAATATCAAAATCATCATAGGGCTGCGTAAAGTTAAACACGTCACCATTATTATACCAATCACCATCCCAGCCAATATTCCAACCTTCAACCAGTACACCTGAAAAGCCGTGCTCTGCTGCAAAGTCCATGTAGCGTATAGTCTCACTGGTTGTCGCACCGTGCTTCTCGCCGCTACCCCACGTATTTTCGCCAATGTGCATACCCCACCAGATCCCCACATACTTACCCGGCTCGACCCAAGACACATCCCCTAATGTGTTCGGTTCATTAAGGTTAAGAATAAGGTTTGAATTAAGCAAGCCAACAGCATCAGCACTAATTTGAATAGTTCGCCAAGGAGTTTTAAAGTTGGTTTTAGTTTTAACGAGTGTGCCGTCTGACCAAGGTGTTAAGTCCGCTTTTAATGTACCAGGCCGTTTTTGATTAATAGTCATCCCCGCATAATCAACCAAAGCTGCTTCATGAATACTCACGTGCGTACCTG
>CAZVDU010000239.1:0-4549 GCA_964625615.1 uncultured Pseudoalteromonadaceae bacterium
GCGTTAAATAAATGACAACGTATGATTCAAACTACGATTGCTCAGTATGAATAGTTAATACTCATCATCTATAGCAGGGCCTGCATAATTATCGAACCTTGAAAATTGCCCTTGGAACGTCAAACGTACTGTACCTATTGGACCGTTACGCTGCTTACCGATGATGATCTCTGCAATCCCTTTTTCCTGGCTATTCTCGTGATAGACCTCATCACGGTAGATAAACATGATTAAATCCGCATCTTGCTCAATAGAGCCGGATTCCCGTAAGTCTGAGTTAACCGGTCTTTTGTCGGCTCGTTGCTCCAAGGTACGGTTAAGCTGCGACAACGCTATCACAGGCACTTCGAGTTCTTTTGCTAACGCTTTCAGTGAGCGAGAAATTTCAGCTATCTCGAGTGTTCGGTTATCACTTTTATCAGGTACATGCATCAATTGAAGATAATCAATCATGATCATGCTAATACCGCCACGTTCGCGGGCCAGCTTACGTGCTCTTGACCGCAACTCCATTGGCGTTAATGCAGACGAGTCATCAACATATAAGGTATCTTTGTCCTTCAGCATACGCATCGTATTGGATATGCGCGCCCAGTCTTCATCATCAAGCTGTGCCGTTCTTATCTTCGTTTGGTCAACACGGCTTAGCGATGCCAGCATACGCATCATGATCTGTTCTGACGGCATCTCTAAACTAAAAACCAACACGGGCTTTTCTTCCATCATCATCGCATTTTCAACCAAGTTCATGGCAAAAGTCGTTTTACCCATGGATGGTCTAGCAGCAACAATGATCAAGTCAGAGGATTGTAGACCACTGGTTTTTTTATCTAAATCCGTAAAACCTGATGAAACTCCGGTGATCTCTTTGTTGTTTTTGACGAGTGCTTCCAAGCGATCAATGGTTTTAGTCAATACTGATTCTATATTTCGCGGGCCTTCATTTTTGCTGGTTCGTTTTTCAGCAATTTCAAAGACTTTACTCTCCGCTAAATCGAGAATCTCAGAAGCGTTCCTTCCCTCAGGGTTATAACCTACTTCAGCGATTTCATTAGATACACCTATCAATTCACGTGTGATAGCACGCTCTTTGATAATGTTAGCGTAAGCGACTACGTTAGCCGCACTTGGAATGTTTTTAGCCAGCTCACCCAGATAAGAAAACCCACCTGATTGCTCAAGCTCATCTGTATTCTCTAGTTCATCGGATACCGTAATAAGATCAACGGGTTGGTTTGAGCCAAGCAAGCGCATAATGGCCCGATAAATCGTTTGATGAGAGCGATTGTAAAAATCCGTCTCGATAATAATGTCAGTTACTTTATCCCAAGTGTCAGGTGCAATTAGCATGCTACCTAAAACAGATTGCTCAGCTTCCATTGAGTGAGGCGGGACTTTCAGCTTCTCAATTTTCTTATCGACGTCTTTTTGCGAGACTATTTCCACAATATGGTCTTTGTATCTTGGTTTGATTCAGTGCTTATTATGATGGAATTTCAAAAAAAAAGCAGCTTGATCAAAGCTGCTTTTATAAGGAACTACAGATTTATGCTTAACGCTCACCTAAAGTTACGTCACCACCAACAGTAGAAACATCAACACGAGCGTCACCACCATTAATGCTAAACTCTAACCAACGACGTGGACCATACTTAGCTCTTTGCATCTTGTCATCACTTAAATCGTTACGGATCCGACCACCAGCATGTGACTGGATGTCAAATCTAGCCGACACACCAGACTGAAAAAACAAGTCGATATCACCGCCGACAGAGTTTGCTCTGACCTCACCACTTTTCAATAAATTAAAATGGCTATCCACGCTACCGTTAACTGTATCCAATGTAAGTTCTTCAACATCACCAAGAACCAAATCCATATCGCCATTTACTGTCTCAATACTTAGCTCCATGATTTCACTTGCCATTTCAATCTCGCCATTCACAGAACTTAAGAAAGCTTTATCACCGGAGGAGTTACTATTGTCGATATCACCATTAACCGTTTCAATATTCAGCGCGCCGACCAAACCTTCTGATTCAATATCACCATTCACAGATTCTAGTCGGATACGGCCTTTCAAGTCCTTCGCATCTATCCCACCATTGATGGTTTCAACTTCCATACCACCATAAATGCTTCTGATTTCTACTTCGGCATTAATCGATGAATACCTCACACGACTGTTCTCTGGTACCCATATAGTTAAGTCATCACCTTCATGCCGTCCGTTATTTTTCAGACGATGGGGCATCTCTACTTCAATACGAATGTTGTTGCCATTGCGCCTAAAAATAAAATCTTCGGCTCTTTCATCAAGCTCGCCAACAACCTTTACCTGATCTTTATCCCACCCTTTAATCTCAGCATTACCGTTAACATGCTCTATTTCTACTCTACCGTTGCTGCTCGCGTCGAGTATTTCGTCAACTTTTTGGCCAGCTAATACCGAACCACTAAAACAAAGACCTAATGTTAACGCCAATAATGAACCTGAATATCTCATTTTACTACCTCTACTAAATCGGCTAGATTTGTGTCCATTTCGACGAATGAACCGTTTCTATTAAATCAATTTGTTGTTGATGCACATTTTGAAGCATCTTTAACAAAGCTATATTGTTTGGTTCCTGCAAAAGTACTTTCTTGACAGCTTCTGCCGCCTGATCCAACTCTTTTAGTTGCTGCTGCCAATTCTCTGTTAGCGCTGGTTGGTTCTCAAATTTCACTAATAACGCAGATTTTTGCTGCTCATGCTCTGACGCCATTTGTGCTATAAAAGCTTCATTAACCTCAGTTATTCTTCCACTTTGTAGATTAAACCAAGCAAACATAGCAACAACCAAAAAAGAAGCTGCCATGGCATACCATGTGGGTTGCTTGGCCAATGCTACAACTGCTCCTTTGGAGCCTACCTCTGCGCTATTTAAACTCATAGCAACTTCAATGCCGGGCCATAAGTCGCGCTCGGGTTGAATCTCTTGCGGTAAACGTTTTATGTCGTTTGAGAGCTTTTGTTCAAATTGTTCGTTATTCATATCCCATCCACTCTTTTAGTAACTGTTTTGAACGATGAAACTGTGCTTTACTTGACCCAACAGCCATATTCAACATCTTAGCGATTTCTTCATGCCTATACCCTTCAACAGCATGTAATACAAAAACTAGCCTTGCTCTTTCAGGTAGTCGGACAACATAGGCATCCAAATCAATGTCACCAGCAGATTCTTCAGCACTATGCTGCATGACTTCAGAATCTTCGATAGCAAATACCTTTTTCAACCATCCTTTCTGTTTACGGATATAGGAAATAGTAATATTCGAAGCAACGCTATGTAACCAAGTCGTGAACTTACTATCACCACGATAATTTTCTAGTTTTTGCCAGAGCTGAACAAACACTTCCTGTGTCGCATCTTCGGCTAGCCCTTTGTCAGCAGTGAGTCGATAGCACAACGCATAAACACGACCTATGTGTTTGTCATACAACTGCCGATACGCTTTTTGATCGCCCTGACGAATTGCCTTTATTAGGTTTTTGTCAGCTTGCGCACCAAATTTATCTTCAGCAGCTACAATCTTTTCAGTTGATGCCAAGGCCATGTACTCAGTAATTTCATTGTTTTAGTTGGTTTAGAGTATATGTCGCAGACATATATAAGAAGGTTTAAATGCGATTTAAAAAGAATTCATAAAAATTATGCAAAAAAAAGCACCGCTATTTAAGCAGTGCTTCATTTAGTAACTATTAAAAAAGAATTAAGCTTCTTGGATAATAACTACGTTGATTGATGCTGTTACTTCAGCGTGGATTTGAAGAGCAACTTCAAACTCGCCTGTTTCACGAAGTGTACCTGTTGGTAATTTCACTTCTGACTTAGCAACTTCAACACCCGCAGCAGTGATCGCTTCAGCGATATCGCGAGTACCAACAGAACCAAACAACTTACCTTCGTCACCAGCAGGTGCCGCAATAGTTACCGTTGCTAGTTCAGCAATTTTCTCTGCACGTGCTTCGGCTTTAGCCAAAACGCCTGCGATTTTTGCTTCTAATTCTGCACGACGCTGTTCAAATTTTTCAACATTGTCTTTCGTTGCAGGAACAGCTTTAGCTTGCGGGAACAAGAAGTTACGCGCAAAACCTGACTTTACAGTCACTTGGTCACCCAAATCGCCCAAATTAGCGACTTTGTCTAGTAGGATGATGTTCATCGTTACTACCTCTTAGTTACGCCAATGGCTTATTTATGTGAATCAGTATACGGAAGCAATGCCAAGAAACGGGCACGCTTTATCGCAGTTGACAACTGACGCTGGTATTTAGCGCTAGTTCCAGTAATACGGCTAGGAACAATCTTACCACTTTCAGTGATATAGTTTTTCAACATAGCTGTATCTTTGTAATCAATTTCCGTAACACCTTCAGCAGTGAAACGACAGAATTTACGACGTCTAAAAAAACGGCTCATCATCAATCCCCTTATTCTTCAGTTGCAGCAGCTGGAGCCGGTTTTTCGGCAGCAGGTGCTTCAGCAGCTGGTTTCTCATC
>CAZVDU010000240.1:0-4487 GCA_964625615.1 uncultured Pseudoalteromonadaceae bacterium
TCATCTGATTTCGAATACCACTATTAGCCTCAAACGAAGGTTAAATTGATAAATATAACACCCCATGGAGAGAACATGCTTAGTATTTCATCTGTTAGCAAAACTTACGATAATGGCGTTAAAGCGCTGAATGACGTCACCATCGAGATACCTAAAGGCATGTTTGGTTTGTTAGGGCCTAATGGCGCGGGTAAATCGTCTCTAATGCGCACTATCGCAACACTTCAGCAGGCGGACACAGGCTCAATTATTTTTGATGGCGTTGATGTTTTGACTCAGCCGACTGAGCTCCGACAACGTCTCGGTTATTTGCCTCAGGATTTTGGCGTGTATCCACGCATTAGTGCTTACGATTTACTCGATCACCTGGCCATTCTTAAAGGTATAAAAGATAGCGCTAAACGCAAAGAGACTGTTGATGGGTTGCTCGCTCATACAAACTTGTATCAGCATCGTAAAAAAGCAGTTAGCGGGTTTTCTGGTGGTATGCGTCAACGTTTTGGAATAGCACAGGCATTGCTAGGTGATCCTGATTTATTGATCGTTGATGAACCTACGGCAGGGCTAGATCCTGAAGAACGTAATCGTTTCCATAATCTATTGGTTAAGTTAGGCGAAGAGAAAGTGATTATCCTTTCAACGCATATCGTTGATGATGTGTCAGAGCTTTGCCCTAATATGGCTGTATTAGGTGCTGGACAAATTTTGCTACAAGGAAATCCGATTGCAGTAACCAATGATCTAGAAGGGAAAATCTGGAAAAAGACTGTATCGGATACTGAAGCAGAAGAATTAGAAGCCAACTTTGCGGTAATCTCGAAGCGATTATTCGCAGGGCGTACGGTATTTCATGTTTTGGCTGATGATGCGCCTGAAGGTTTTGATGCAACGCCAGCATCTCTTGAAGATGTTTACTTCTCAACCTTATACAAGCAACGTAATAGCGCAGCCTAAGGAGCAGTTATGTTTACTCGATTGATTGCTTTTGAGTGGCGTTACTTTGTGCGCCAACCTTCTTTTATTGTCACCAGCATGGTTTTTTTCTTGCTGCCATTTTTATACATGACGATTAATTTAATACCCAAGCCCGGCGGTTCCAATGTGGTATTCAACAGCCCCTACGGTATCACAATATTAATGCTACTTTTTGGCAGGTTAGCGATGTTTTTAGTGGTGAACTTTGCTGGCAATACGGCAACCAGAAATCACTCGTCGCTTATGGCTGAAATTATATACACCAAACCTCTTACCCCTTTTACTTATCAATTAGGGCGCTTTCTTGGGTCGTATCTGGTTTGCGTGACTGTCTTTGCCTTTGTGCCTTTGGGAATATTTCTTGGTACCGTAATGCCTTGGGTCGATGGAACGAGAATAGGGCCTCATGTTTTAGCACATTATCTCATTCCATTTGTTTACTTCTCTTTGACAACATTATTTATCTTGTCGGCTTTGTTTTATGCCGCAGCGTTAAGATTTAATAGCATGATGGCTGTGTACTTGATGGCACTTGGGTTATTCATCCTTAACGCGGTTATTGGGCGGGTGTTTAATGAACCCGACCAGAAGGAACTGCTTGCTCTACTAGACCCTTTTGCAGAGAGAACATTTGGAGGCTTGAGTGAATATTGGACACCTTCAGAGCGCAATACCGAATTAGCAAGCCTGACATCGAACATACTCATAAATAGGATTTTGTGGATAGGCGTTGGTTTAGCAATATTGTTTGGTATCAGCGGTTTGTTTAAGCCACTTACACTCAATAAAAGCAAATCTACAAAAGTTAAGAAAATAACGACTAAGTTAGAAGCTAAAATAAATACACTGCTAGACAACACCATAAGTCATACGTACGAAAAAGGCGCCAGCGGTTTACAGTTTATCACTCGTACGTTGTTTGAAGCTAAGCAGATAGTATTTAGTCCAGCATTTTTGGTTTTGCTTGCTGTTACGACGGCCTTTTTGCTTAGTATTTTGTATGGAGCTTCTGGTGGTTATGGGGCAACTAACTGGCCTTTGACGCAAACAATGGTGCTTGCAATTGTCGCTGGTTCGGCCGTTATTCAGATTATTATCACCGCTTACTATTCTGCTGAAGTTGTTTGGCGCGAGCGTAGTTCAGGGATGGGCGATATTATCGATAGTATGCCTGTTAGCAATTTTGCGTTTTGGGCTTCAAAAATAATCTCGGTTGCATTAGTTATTTTTTCTATTTACGTCGTTGGCATGCTATCGACTATTTTATTCCAGTTGAGCAAAGGGCAAGCAAACATAGAAATTGGACAGTATCTGACGAGTCTCTTCTTCTTTTTCTTTATTCCGTCTCTATTTACTATTTCTCTCGCGTTCTTCATTCAAGCACTGAGTTCAAATAAGTATTTAGGTATGTTGGTCTTTTTCGGTTATGCAGCCGTGTCTGGCATACTGCCAGTCATTGGACTTGAGCATAATATGCTTAATTTCGGGGTTTCTCCTGTTATGCGGTACTCCGATCTCAATGGCTATGGTTGGTTTCTAGAGACACAAGCTTGGTATACAGTGTATTGGGGTGCTCTTTCTCTGATTCTGGGGATCGTAAGTTACGGATTATGGCAACGAGGCCCACAGATGAAGTTAAAGGCTAAGTTCAAGCTACTTAGTTATAACGTTGGCAAAGTAGGAAAAGCCGGGATTGTCGTTTTACTCCTCGTCTTTATTGGTTCTGGCTCTAATATTTTTTACAACACAATCATTCTCAATGACTTCACCAGCTCTGATACAAAACTGGATATGCAAGAAAAGTATGAGAGAGCTTATGTCGAATTTGAAGAATCAGCTTTCCCAGTTATTGTCGCTATCGATGCAGATATTGAGATTTATCCTAAGGATCGCCGTATCGTATCAAATGCCAATATCGTTGTAGAGAATCGAACTAAGGAACCCATTAAGCGTTTCCTCGTTAACCTGCCGTTATCGAGTGATGTCAAAATAGAAGGCGGTCAGCTAGGTGATATTGAGCAAGATATCACGCTTGGTGGTAGCATTATTTTTGGTGGGGCAGAGCAACGCTTTAGTACAGCTTGGTTCGAGTTTGATTCACCAATCCAGCCTGGAGAAAAACGCAATGGCTCTTTTAGCGTTGTTAGACAGTCTAAAGGGTTTAAAGATAGAGGCGAAGATACATTCCTAGTCAATAATGGAACCTTCATCAATAATGTCTCTTTATATCCATCTTTTGGCGTTAGTCGAGGCGTGTATATTGGTGGTAAATCCGAGAGGAAAAAACGCGACCTACCGCCAGCTAAAAGGGATTATAAGTTAGAAGACGCCAGTCACTACCATGAAAGCTTCTTTGGTCCAGGTTTCGAGCTGATTGATTTTTCAGCGACAGTCTCTACTAGTGCTGAACAAACAGCCATGACACCGGGTTACTTAACCAAACAATGGCAAGAAAATGGACGTAATTATTTCCGTTATGAAATGGACTCACCCATGATTAACTTTTTTAATGTCATGTCGGGAGAACTAGACGTTAAGAAAGAAATGCATAACGGGGTGGAGATTGCTGTTTACTACCACAAAACGCATTTCTGGAATGTCGACAGGATGATCGAATCAGTTAAAGATTCGCTTGATTACTTTAGCGAAGCGTTTGGTCCCTATCAGCATAGGCAGTTACGTATTATCGAATTTCCAGGGTATGCCAGTTTTGCACAGAGCTTTGCCAATACTGTACCTTACTCAGAACAAGCAGGTTTTATTACTGACTTGCGAGACCCTAAAAAAATTGATCCAGTTTATTACGTTACAGCACACGAGGTTGCCCACCAATGGTTTGGTCATCAGCTGACCGGTGCGAACGTTCAAGGTAGTCAGGTCCTGTCAGAGTCTCTCTCGCAATACGCAGCATTGATGGTAATGGAAAGGAAATATGGCGCAGATAAGATGAGGCAGTTCTTAGCGTTTGAGTTAGATGGCTATTTACGAGGGCGCACAAGTGATGCCGGTGAAGAAATGCCCTTACTCAGGGTAGAGAACCAGCTATATATCCACTATCAAAAAGGTTCCATTGTGATGATGGCTCTCAAAGAGAAGCTTGGAGAGCAAGCGTTTAATAAAGCGTTAAACGGATTGGTGCAGAAATTTAAGTTTACGACAGGTGCCAAGCCGACAACATTGGACCTCGTTGCAGCACTTAAAGCTGAAGCGGATCTTGAACAGCAAGACTATATTGATAGCGCGTTTAACGACATTACTCTGTACGACATAAAAACAACTGAAGCCACTGTAGAAGAAGTTGATGGTCAATACACTGTTAAGGTCAAGGTTAAAGCGACTGAACTAACAGCTGATGGCTTTGGTGAAGAGACAGAGCAAGATTTTGATGAGATGGTTGATGTCGTCTTGTTTGTTAATGATCCCAACAATTTTGCTACTGAGAGCGAGATAGTCTATCGACAAAAACATCGACTCGTCAGCGGCGATAATGAGATTGAAATTACAGTTTCTGA
>CAZVDU010000241.1:0-4469 GCA_964625615.1 uncultured Pseudoalteromonadaceae bacterium
GATCACCAAATTAAACATTGTCATGTTGGTTGGTTAAACGACAGGCAATTTATTCGAGAACAGCAATACCCTACATTGAAGGTTGAAGATAAAGTTACTTTAACGCCTCAATCGGCTATTTCGATCCATTCTATGGCTTATGGTTCGAATGCCTTTAGCTTGTCGATTGACATTAAAGCAACACCAGAACATCAAATAATTGTGCATTACCAATATCAGCGTTCGTCAGCCAATTATGATGATTTGGATACTGATCAATATTTAGCACTAGCCTACAAACAAGCCGATGAAGCAGCAATAGAGCAGATAAAGTCGTTAGTGAGTCTCGGCGAATTGGTATAACAAAGAGTTTGTGGTATGTTTTTTAGCATACTAATAACACTTATTTTAAGGCAGGAATACTGGCTTGATATAAGTACCTATCAGGATAATTTTTTGTCCCTGACGCTTGAACACATTAATCAAACGGTTGATGGTGAAGTCTATCTAAAAGACATTAACCTGACGCTTGAACCTGGTCAACTCAATGTGGTTTTGGGGAGAACACTTTCAGGTAAAACATCCCTTCTAAGGTTAATTGCAGGATTAGATAAGCCGGATAGTGGTAGGATTTTAAATCAAGGCTTTGACGTTACAGACCTAGCTGTTCAGCAGCGTAATGTTGGCATGGTCTATCAGCAATTTATTAATTACCCGAACTTAACTGTTTACGACAATATCGCCTCACCGTTAAAGCTAGCAAAGGTTGATTCAAAATCGATTGAGCATAGAGTCAACGACATTGCTGAGCGTTTGCAAATATCTCAGTTTTTATTGCGAAAACCATTAGAACTTTCTGGTGGGCAACAACAAAGAACGGCGTTGGCAAGAGCATTAGTCAAAGATGCTGATATCGTGTTACTTGATGAACCATTAGCTAACCTCGATTACAAGCTACGGGAATCGTTGAGAACGGATTTACGTGACCTCTTCGCTAAACGAAACTGTGTCGCCATTTATGCGACGACAGAGGCACAAGAAGCGTTGGCTCTGGGCGGGCACTGTATTTTGCTGCATGAAGGTGGTGTTGTTCAAACCGGACCAACAGCTGAGCAGTTTAGACGACCCGTTAATTTAGATGCAGCGAATCTTTTCAGTGAGCCGCCGTTAAATACAATTAAGGGTATGATAAAAAATGGCCAACTTGAGCTGATAGGTGTTCCCGCGATAAAGCTCCCCCAATATATGCAAGCGCTAGTCGATGGAGAGTATAGTTTTGCTTGGCGACCATCACATGTCAGCTTAAAACCTGAAGAAAGTCTGGATGTAGTTGTTGATGTTGGCGTAGATGTCGCGGAAATTAGTGCTTCAGAATCCTTTATCCATACGCATTATTGCAATGGAGACAATGCACCCCTAAATTGGGTATGGCAACTTCAAGGGATCTACAATTTACCTAACGACGAAAGTGTGACATTACATTTAAGTAGCCAACAATTGTTTGTATTTGATGCTCAAGGTCAGTGTTTGGCGACGCCTCACGCTAGGGGTAATGGGCATGTCTGAGATTACCTTAAATAACCTCGCACACAGTTATCTGGATGATCCTCAATCCGAAAAAGATTATGCCTTACATGCACTGCAACATACCTGGAAACAAGGTGGAGCCTATGCCTTGCTAGGACCGTCAGGTTGTGGGAAATCTACCTTACTCAATATCATTTCAGGCCTGTTACAGCCTACAGAAGGTCAGGTTTTGTTTGATGGTGTCGAGGTGAATCAGCTGCTGCCTCAAGAGCGAAACATCGCCCAGGTTTTCCAATTCCCTGTGGTTTACGACGGCATGACAGTGTTTGACAATCTTGCGTTTCCATTACGCAATATCAAAATGTCCAAGAGCCAGATCGTCAAGAAGGTCAACGAGATTGCCGAGTTGATGGAGCTTACAGATGTGCTTAAGAAAAAGGCCAACAATCTGGCAGCCGACCAAAAACAAAAAATATCTATGGCTAGAGGGTTGGTCCGAGAAGATGTGTCTGCCATTTTATTTGACGAGCCTCTTACCGTTATTGACCCACACTTAAAATGGAAGTTAAGACGAAAGCTTAAGCAAATTCATGAGAAACTAAACATTACCATGTTGTATGTCACACACGACCAACTGGAAGCAGCCACTTTTGCTGATGAAATTGCTGTGATGTATCAAGGTAAAATCGTCCAGTTTGGTACACCACAATCGCTTTTTGAACAGCCTAATCACACTTTTGTTGGTTATTTTATTGGTAGTCCCGGCATGAACTTTATTCCTGTCGAATGGAACGGTAGTCAATGTACATTTGCCGATCACGTAGTTCAGCTGACTGACCGACAACAAGATGCGCTGCGATTGACAAAAAGTGACAATATAAAAATTGGCATTCGTCCTGAGTATGTCCAGCTTGCGACACCCAAGGACTATGTTGAAAGGGTATTCTCTGCAACTTGTATGCATATTGAAGATTACGGCACTTATGTCTTAGCAACATTAGATATTGGTGGGTTTTCTGTGATGATGCGTGCTGAGGAAAGTGAGTGTATTCAAGCAGGTGGTGTGAGAGTTTACTTCCCTCCTAGCAATTTAAAAATATACATCGACGAGTACTTGGCTGGAGAGTCGGTTAATGAATAAAGTTCAAAACAACAAAGCGTGGTGGTTAGTTCTACCCGTATTTTTGCTGGTGGCTTTTTCTGCGCTTATACCACTGATGACAGTGGTTAATTATTCTGTTCAAGACATCTTCGATCAGAACAACGCATATTTTGTTGGTATCGAATGGTATCAGGAAATACTCAATGATGAGCGCTTGCGAGATTCATTGCTCAGGCAGTTTGGTTTTTCTTTTGCGGTATTGTTAATTGAAATACCACTAGGTATTTTTGTCGCATTGATGATGCCAAAACAAGGTTGGCAGGCGTCAGCGAGTCTTATTTTATTAGCGCTACCCTTATTAATTCCGTGGAATGTAGTTGGCACCATTTGGCAAGTGTTTGCTCGTGGTGATATCGGCTTATTTGGCTGGTCTTTGAATGCACTGGGCGTAGATTACAATTACACCGGTGATTCGGTTGATGCTTGGTTAACTGTGTTACTGATGGATGTGTGGCACTGGACGTCGTTAGTGGCTTTATTGTGTTATTCGGGGCTACGAGCAATTCCAGATGCCTATTATCAGGCCGCACAGATAGATAGGGCCTCAAGCTGGGCTGTGTTCCGGTTTATTCAAATGCCTAAGTTGAAAGGTGTGTTAGTGATTGCCGTATTATTGCGATTTATGGACAGCTTTATGATTTACACTGAGCCTTTCGTCCTAACTGGCGGTGGGCCGGGTAGCTCCACTACTTTCCTTAGTCAAACGTTGGCGCAAATGGCGATTGGACAATTCGATTTAGGGCCGGCGGCGGCATTCTCACTCATCTACTTCTTGATCGTTTTGCTTCTGTCTTGGTTGTTCTTTACCACCATTACGCATATGGATAAGGACAAGCTATGAGTAAACGTAAAACAACCGGCCTACTGACTTACATACTCTTTGTTTTATTGCCTATCTATTGGCTGGTCAATATGTCGTTCAAAACCAACGAAGAAATATTGAGTGGTTTAACCTTATGGCCGGATAATTTCACGTTCGATAACTACATGACTATTTTTACCGATTCAAGTTGGTACATGGGTTATGTGAATTCGATGACCTACGTGGCGATTAATCTCATGATTACTTTGCTAGTCGCCTTGCCTGCAGCTTATGCTTTTAGTCGTTATAAGTTTGTGGGTGATAAACATCTGTTCTTTTGGTTGTTAAGTAATCGTATGGCACCGCCAGCGGTGTTTTTGTTGCCATTCTTTCAGCTATACTCCTCCGTTGGTTTGTTTGATACACACCTAGCAGTCGCCTTGGCTCACTGTTTATTCAGCATCCCTCTGGCAGTATGGATACTTGAAGGCTTTATGTCGGGTGTTCCACGAGAGATTGACGAAACTGCCTACATTGACGGTTATAGCTTTTCTCGATTTTTTATCACCATTTTTATTCCGATGATCCGATCAGGCATTGGCGTAACGGCATTTTTTAGCTTTATGTTTTCCTGGGTCGAATTATTGCTTGCTAGAACACTGACATCGGTAGAAGCAAAGCCTATTTCGGCCATTATGACGCGCACTGTCGGAGCAACGGGCATTGATTGGGGTGTGCTCGCTGCAGCTGGCGTATTAACCATCATTCCGGGTGTGCTAGTTATTTGGTTTGTACGTAACCATGTTGCGAAAGGTTTCGCACTGGGCCGAGTATAAAAGGCAGATATCATGTTAAATTGGATGGCGTGGACTCAACCTACAGCAATATTCTTTGCGGTAATTGCGGGTATTTTGGTCGTGATGACGATTTGGGAAATTAAACGTCCTTGTGTTGAACGCAAAGGGTGGCTCCCTATTGCGACCACGCGAGGTGATCGAT
>CAZVDU010000242.1:0-4464 GCA_964625615.1 uncultured Pseudoalteromonadaceae bacterium
GATGGCGACAATAAGTTACTGTATTGTTCTTTTTGTGGAAAAAGCCAGCACGAAGTACGCAAACTGATTGCGGGCCCTTCGGTATTTATCTGTGACGAATGTGTTGAACTTTGTAATGACATTATTCGTGAAGAAATTAAAGAAATCGGCCCAAAGAAAAAGCAGGATTCGTTACCGAAGCCTCACGAAATACATGAACACCTTGGTGATTATGTTATTGGTCAAGAGCATGCTAAGAAAGTATTAGCTGTAGCTGTATACAATCACTATAAACGTCTTCGCAATGGTGATTCTCACGATGGCGTTGAACTAAGTAAAAGTAATATATTATTGATTGGTCCAACTGGTAGCGGTAAGACTTTGCTAGCTGAATCACTTGCAAGATTACTTGACGTACCCTTTACTATGGCAGATGCAACAACGCTAACAGAAGCTGGTTATGTTGGTGAGGATGTAGAAAACATCATTCAGAAGTTGTTGCAAAAATGTGACTACGATGTCGACAAAGCGCAACGAGGGATCGTTTATATCGACGAGATAGATAAAATATCTCGTAAGTCCGATAATCCTTCAATTACCCGTGATGTGTCGGGTGAAGGTGTGCAACAAGCATTGCTGAAATTAATCGAAGGGACTATAGCGTCGGTGCCGCCACAAGGCGGGCGTAAGCATCCACAACAAGAATTTCTACAAGTAGATACATCTAAGATCCTCTTTATCTGTGGTGGTGCTTTTTCTGGTTTAGATAAAATTGTTGAGCAACGAGCTCAAACGACGACAGGTATTGGTTTTGGGGCATCAGTAAAAAGCGAGAAAGACAAACAAGAGCTTTCTGAATTGTTTAAACAAGTAGAGCCTGAAGATTTGGTCAAATATGGTCTTATTCCAGAGTTTATTGGAAGACTGCCCGTTGTTGCCAGTTTAGAAGAACTCAGTGAAAGTGCTCTTATTCAGATTTTATGTGAGCCTAAGAATGCTCTCACTAAACAATTTAGCGCCTTATTTTCATTGGAAGATACAGAGCTTGAGTTCCGAGACGATGCTTTGCAAGCAATTGCTCATAAGGCTATGGAACGTAAAACCGGTGCTAGAGGTTTGAGATCGATAGTTGAAGGTGTTCTTTTAGACACTATGTATGATTTACCTTCAATGTCTGATGTTAGTAAGGTTGTTATTGACGAGACGGTAATTAGAGGCGAATCACAACCTATATTAATATACGAAAATGCATCCGATAAGAAGACTGCTGCCGAGTAAGGTATTACAAATAAAGGCTCATCATTTGATGAGCCTTTATTTTATGTACAATTGATAAAGCATTAAGAATGACTTGTCACGTTTTCTGACAAACCTGTACCAATCTTTTGTAGTAATTGTCGTAAGGTAATTGTGATAAGTAATATATTAGGTAAACTGATAAAGTGACTTACCAAACCAATTGATCTTTTTATCACAATCCCCATATAGCAAAGATTAGTTTATTAAAGAGTATTAGCATGAGCGAAGCGAGATCTGACCGCATCGAAATGTCAGTGTTGGCACTGAGAGATGTTGTGGTCTATCCCCACATGGTTATTCCATTATTTGTCGGACGACAAAAATCTATAAAGTGCCTTGAAGCGGCTATGGACAAAGACAAGCAAATCTTTTTAGTTGCGCAAAAAGATGCTGGTGTTGATGAACCAAAGACCGAAGATATATATGAAGTTGGCACTATTGCAACCATATTACAATTACTGAAGTTGCCTGACGGTACAGTTAAGGTGCTTGTTGAAGGGAATGTTCGGGGCGCAATTGATAAGTTTACGCAGACAGATGAGTTTTTTGTCGCCAAAGTTGAAACGCTCGAAGATGAAATATTGCCAGAAACTGAGCAGGAAGTTCTAATACGCTCATCAGTGAGTCAGTTTGAAGGTTACGTTAAGCTTAACAAGAAGATACCGCCGGAAGTACTTACATCACTTAATGGTATTGAAGACGCAACGAGGTTAGCAGACACAATGGCGGCGCATATGCCGCTGAAGCTGACAGAAAAACAAAAAGTGCTTGAGATGATCGCCGTTGATGAGCGATTGGAATATTTGATGGCGCTGATGGAAAGTGAGATAGATCTTCTTCAAGTCGAAAAGAAGATTAGGACGCGCGTCAAAAAGCAGATGGAAAAAAGCCAACGAGAGTACTATTTGAATGAGCAAATGAAAGCTATTCAAAAAGAGCTTGGTGAATTAGATGAAGCGCCTGATGAATTTGAAACGCTTAACAAGAAAATCAATGACGCTAAGATGCCTGCTGATGCTAAAGAAAAAGCGACTAATGAATTTCATAAGCTGAAAATGATGTCACCTATGTCGGCAGAAGCGACAGTGGTGAGAAGTTATATCGATTGGTTGGTTAATGTTCCCTGGTTTAAACGCAGTAAAGTCAAAAAAGACCTAGCTGGTGCGGAAAAGATACTCGACACGGACCATTACGGTTTAGATAAAGTTAAAGAGCGTATTATTGAATACCTCGCCGTTCAGCAACGTGTTAGAAAGCTAAAAGGCCCTATTCTCTGTTTAGTAGGGCCTCCTGGTGTAGGAAAAACATCTCTAGGACAATCCATCGCAAAAGCGACAGGGCGAAAGTACGTGAGAATGGCCTTGGGCGGTGTCAGAGATGAAGCTGAGATTAGAGGCCATAGAAGAACATATATAGGCTCAATGCCAGGTAAACTCATTCAAAAGATGGCTAAAGTGGAAGTTAAAAATCCGCTCTTTTTGCTAGATGAGATTGATAAAATGTCATCTGACATGCGTGGAGATCCTTCCTCGGCTCTGCTAGAGGTACTTGATCCTGAGCAAAACAGTAGCTTTAGTGATCACTACCTTGAAGTGGACTATGATTTATCTGATGTTATGTTTGTGGCAACATCAAATAGTATGAATATCCCTGCTCCGCTTCTTGATAGAATGGAAGTCATACGCTTATCAGGCTACACAGAAGATGAAAAGCTCAACATTGCGACCAGGCATCTTATTGCTAAGCAAATCAAGCGAAACGGCTTAAAATCAAACGAGATTGTTATTGAAGAATCAGCCATCATGGGTGTCATTCGTTATTACACCCGCGAAGCAGGTGTTAGAAGCTTAGAGAGAGAAATCTCAAAGATTTGTCGTAAGGCTGTTAAAAATATTTTATTGGATGCCAAGTTAAAACAGGTTGTTGTTAATCAAGATAACTTGAGTGATTTCTTGGGTGTGCAACGATTCGATTACGGCAAAGCCGATAAAGAGAATCAAGTTGGACAAGTTACGGGTTTGGCCTGGACTCAGGTTGGTGGCGATTTGTTGACTATCGAGACAACATCAGTTGTTGGCAAAGGCAAGACAACCTTTACTGGCTCATTGGGGGACGTCATGCTGGAGTCAATTAAGACTGCCATGACAGTCGTTAGAAGTCGTGCTGAGAAGCTCAGAATTAATGATGACTTCCATGAGAAAAGAGATATACATGTTCATGTGCCTGAAGGTGCAACACCCAAAGATGGTCCGAGTGCCGGTATTGCGATGTGCACATCCCTTGTTTCAACGTTAACCGGCAACCCTGTTAAGTGTGATGTAGCCATGACAGGTGAAATAACGTTACGTGGAGAAGTTCTTGCTATTGGTGGATTAAAAGAGAAGTTACTTGCAGCTCATCGCGGTGGTATTAAGACCGTGGTTATACCTAAAGAGAATGAGCGTGATTTGGCAGAAATTCCTGATAATGTTAAGCAGGATTTGAGTATTCATCCTGTGCAATGGATCGATGAAGTACTTGAACTCGCTCTTGCAGAAAACCCTTCAGGCGTTTCACTCGGTTGAGGTTAAGCGTCATGCTTAGGTTGATTTCATAGAGAAATGAGCAAAAAATCGTACAAATTTAGAGATTTGTACGATTTTTTCTTAAAAAAGTAAATTTTTTTGAAAAATAAGGCTTACCAAGGACAAAAGATAATGGTAGCCTTAACCTCGGTTTCGCGTTAGGCCTTGTCAGGAAAGGGATTGAAGCGAATCATTAAAGTTAAAAATTTGTTAATTATGGCTTGAAGTTGATATTCAAGCTTGTTATAAACTATCCGCAACATTAAGTTTTGTAGATTCAACGATATAATAAAAATTCAAGGGGATGATATTGTGAATAAGTCTCAACTAGTAGATACAATCGCGGCGAGCGCTGATATTTCTAAAGCAGGTGCTGGACGTGCGTTGGATGCATTAACTGACGCAATTACTGAAGCACTGAAAAATGGTGATCAAGTAGCGTTGGTTGGTTTTGGAACCTTTTCTGTACGCGAACGTGCTGCACGTAGTGGTCGTAATCCTCAAACTGGTGAGACTATCCAGATTGCAGCTGCTAAAGTTCCTTCTTTCAAGGCTGGTAAAGCACTTAAAGACGCTTGTAACTAAAATAACAGTTACAATCAAACATATGCAAAAAGCGATG
>CAZVDU010000243.1:0-4463 GCA_964625615.1 uncultured Pseudoalteromonadaceae bacterium
TTAATGTCACTTGCCTTTATGGGCTTTACTGGCTTGGTGAAGTTTTAATGACGGCTGTGATTGCACTTGCAGCTATTGGTATTCTTGCACTTATTTTTGGTGCCGTACTCGGTTTTGCTGCCATACGTTTTAAAGTCAAAGGTGACCCACTTGTAGAGCAACTTGACGAAGTTTTGCCTCAAACACAATGTGGACAATGTGGTTACCCGGGCTGTCGTCCCTATGCAGAAGCGATTGCCAACGGAGACGATATCAACAAATGCCCACCGGGTGGTGAAGCAACGATCAAGAAACTTGCTGATATGATGGGTGTCGAGCCTAAACCTCTTGATTCTGCACACGGTGAAGAAGAGGTCGTAAAAGTCGCTTATATTCGCGAGGACGAATGTATTGGTTGTACAAAATGCATAGTGGCTTGCCCTGTTGATGCTATTGTCGGCGCCACACGTCAAATGCATACAGTGATTACTGACGAATGCACTGGTTGTGATTTGTGCGTTGCCCCCTGCCCTGTTGATTGCATTGACATGGTGCCGGTAAAACAAACTGCACAGAACTGGCGTTGGGATCTCAATACCATTCCAATTAAAGAAGTGAGCTAATTGTGGGATCCTTCATTGAATAGTGTATTAGAAAGACTTAAAAGTGAGCGCACTTATGGGTTTCCAGGAGGAATACATCCTGCTGAATTTAAAACACTGTCAAATACAACGGTCATCCGCCGCACTCCCTTACCGAAAAGTATTTATTTAACGGTCAAACAGCATGTAGGTAATGAAGGGCAAGTCCTTGTAAAGTCTGGCGATAAAGTCCTTAAAGGCCAAGCGTTAACTCGCAGCACAAATCCACTTTCTGTCCCAGTACATGCACCAACGTCAGGCACTGTCACTACGATAGAGCCTCACGTATCTGCCCACCCATCGGGCATGGCTGAAACAACGATTAAGATTGAGCCTGATGGTGAAGATAGCTGGACTGATTTAAAGCCACTGAAAGATTATCAAACTATACCAAAACCCGACTTGGTCGAAGCAATATGCAAAGCAGGCATTGCAGGTATGGGAGGTGCCGGATTCCCAACACATATCAAGTTAGGTAGCACGAAAGACGTCGAATACCTCATCATTAATGGCGTTGAGTGCGAACCATACATTACAGCAGATGATAGGCTCATGCGTGAACATGCATGGCAAATAAGGCAAGGTATTGATGTACTTACTCACATACTGAATCCTAAGCTGGTTATTATTGCGGTCGAAGACAATAAGCCTCAAGCATTGGAGGCTATGCGAGTTGCTTGTCAGGAAAATAGTCGCTACCTCGTCAGCTCATTGCCTACAAAATACCCGTCAGGTGGCGAAAAGCAGCTTATACAACTCCTACTCAATAAAGAAGTGCCTAGCGGTGGCTTGCCAATCGATATAGGCGTACTGATGCATAATGTCGGCACTTGCTTTGCTATTGCGGATGCAATATTTACCGGTAAGCCCTTAATTGAGAGAGTCATAACCTTAACAGGCAAAGCACTCAACAAGCCAGGAAATGCATGGGCTTTGCTCGGCACTCCCATGTCGCACTTGTTACAGTTTGCTGAATATGATGACAAGAAACAAAATAGACCTCGGTTAATCATGGGGGGGCCTATGATGGGATTTGCACTAAATTCGGATCAAGTGCCTGTCGTAAAAGTATCTAATTGTTTATTAGTTCCTACAGAGCAAGAAATACCGCCAGCAGAAGCTGAACAAGCCTGTATTAGATGTGGCGCTTGTGCAGATGCTTGTCCCGCGGGATTGTTACCTCAGCAACTTTATTGGCACAGCAAAGCGAAAGAGTTAGATAAAGCTCAAGAATATGACTTGTTTGATTGTATTGAATGCGGTGCTTGTGCTTATGTATGCCCAAGTCAAATTCCACTCGTACAGTATTACCGACAAAGTAAAGCGACGATCCGCGAAAACCAAAAAGAGCAGGAAAAAGCGAATAAAGCGAGAGAAAGGTTTGAAGCAAGGCAAGCAAGACTTGAACGCGAGAAATTAGAACGAGAAGAAAAACACAAGTTAGCAGCTGAAGCTCGCAAGAAGCGTGCAGCGTCAGCTAGCCAAAACGCGATGAAAGAGACATCCAACGAAGCAGAAGCTACCGGAACATCTGATGCAAAATCTAAAGTTGCAGTAGCACTTGCCAGGGCAAAAGCTAAAAAACAGCAACAAAGCCAGAATAACACACAAACAGTAAGTACTCAGGAGCCAGAATCTAAGACAGAAGAAGTGGAATCAGCTCCAAAACAAAAATCAGCGGCGGTGCGAGCAGCGATTGAGCGTGCCAAAGCCAAGAAGTTGCAACAAGAGAGCCAGCCAACTGCCAACCTGAAAGATGAAGAAAACAACGATGTTGAAACGGAAGACGATCCTGTTAATAAGCCAAAAGCTCCCAAACAAAAATCAGCTGCAGTACAAGCGGCAATAGCCCGTGCAAAAGCAAAGAAACTTGCCGCGCAGCAAAACAATGATAGCGAACGGGCTTCGTCAGGTGAACATGAGCTAGCATCTACCTCAGGGAACGCCCTAGAAAGACCAGTAGATGAAAAAAGCGAAACCAATGAACAATCTCCGGAAGATAAGAAAAAAGCAAGGGTTGCCGCTGCCATCGCAAAGGCAAAAGCTAAAAAGCTTGCTTCTGCAAATACTGATACCACCAATAGCAACCCCGATGATGGAGAGGCAGATTAATGTTCAGCGTCGCTAGTTCTCCGCATCAACACAATAGAAGAACCACGAGTTCGGTTATGCAGCTGGTTATACTGCTAACTCTCCCAGGACTTGCGACACAGATTTTCTTTTTCGGCTGGGGAAATCTTATCCACTTGCTCATCGCATCTATCGTAGCTGTCGCCACCGAAGCTTTATTCTTAGAAGTTCGCAAACGTCCTTTTGAGCCAGCGATTAAAGATTGTAGTGCTTTACTAACCGCACTATTACTCGCTGTTAGCATTCCACCGCTTGCTCCATGGTGGATAAGCGCAATCGGTGCTTTTTTCGCCATAGCAATTGTCAAACAACTATACGGTGGACTTGGCTTCAATATATTTAACCCAGCTATGGCAGCTTATGTCATGCTCCTTGTTTCTTTTCCTGTGCATATGACAAGCTGGATGCCACCTTATATGTTGGCTGAGCATTCACATAATTTCTTCGATGCGCTGAGTGTTATCACAACAGGCTTTAGTCAAGATGGTTATAGCCTGTTGCAACTTCGCAATGGCATCGACGGGTTCACCATGGCAACGCCTCTAGACACCATTAAGACGGACTTAAGCCAAAGCCTTACTCTCCAAGAAAGTATGACTAAGCTTCTTTTTGACGGTGCAAGTGGTGTTGGTTGGTTTTGGGTTAACTTAGCGTATCTTATCAGTGGCTTAGTATTGATTAAGCTGCGAGTTATTAGCTGGCACATACCTGCAGGCATGATTGGGTCTTTAGGTTTCTTTGCTCTAGTATTTTATCTTGTTAGCCCTGATCAATACGCAACACCTTGGTTACATTGGTTTAGTGGCGCTACCATGCTTGGAGCTTTCTTTATTTTAACTGACCCAGTTTCTGCTTGTACAACCAATAAAGGTAGGATCATTTTCGGTGCCGCAGTAGGCATGTGGGTGTATTTAATTCGCGTCTTCGGCGGATACCCGGATGCCATTGGCTTCGCAGTTGTTATTATGAATATGGCTGTTCCGCTAATTGATTATTACACACGCCCTCGGGTTTACGGTCATAGCAAAAACAAACCTAGCAGAACATCACAGGATAAAAGTTAATGTCAGAGAACAGTCCTGAAATAAAGCCTCAAGATCCCGTCGAGCAAGAAAAAACCACCAAAGCCAACATGATTAGAAATGGTGCTATTTTGGCATTGTTCGCCTTGGCGGCGACAGCCATGATCGCACTAACATCAGCGATAACAGATGACAGAATTAAAGAACAAGCAGCACTCCAAAGGTTAACAACTCTGAATCAACTCGTTCCACCAGCACTTTACGACAATGCTTTTCAGACTGATTGTACTCTAGTGACGGACAAAGATGCCCTTGGCAGCAGCACCCCCAAACAAATCTATCGAGCACGAAACCAAAGTACCCCCTCTGCACTAGCGGTAGAAGCAATTGCACCTGATGGATACAGTGGGAGTATTACCTTATTAGTTGGCGTAGGGAAAGACAATAACGTACTCGGCGCACGCGTGTTAAAACACACTGAAACACCAGGGTTAGGCGATAAAATTGATTTACGCGTTGATGATTGGATTTTATCCTTTGATCAGAAGATATTGGAATCAGAAAAAGATAGCCGATGGGCAGTCAAAAAGGATGGCGGACAATTTGATCAGTTTACGGGTGCAACGATTACGCCTAGGGCCGTTGTTAAAGCCGTACGCAAAGCCACGTTTTATGCGTCTCAAAACTGGGA
>CAZVDU010000244.1:0-4461 GCA_964625615.1 uncultured Pseudoalteromonadaceae bacterium
TTTCACTCTAGTTTGTATGAAAAAAAAATTGCGCGGCATTATACAAGAAAGAAAGGGGAAATAGTTAGTGATTGGCAAGAAATAAGTTAGTTTTTATACTTTTTTCTTTATTTTCTGATCATTTAGTTTGGGAATGTAGCTTTTTTCAACATAAATTACTAACTCATCAACCCCAAGGAGACTTTTTAGCGTCGACCTTATGAGTGCTTGTTATTCTTGTCGACCTTTTATCTTGTTGAGCACTTCTAGGTTGCCGTTTTCGTTGTGAGGATGATACGCGTTTGCTAGTGCCTTCCTTTGCCGTTTTTCTTGAACCTTGTAATGTTGTATCGAACACGTGCATTTCATCGTTTGTCAGATAACGCCATTGTCCCTTACTTAAGCCTTTGAGGTCGATATGCATAATACGTTTTCTAGTAAGGCGGCTAACCTCATAACCTAAATACTCACACATGCGCCTTATTTGTCTGTTGAGCCCTTCTGTTAAGATAATACTGAACACAAACTTGCTTTTATAGGCCACAACACAAGGCTTTGTTTTCGTACCCAGTATTGGAATACCGTTACTCATTCTTTGGATGAATCGATCGTTAATAGGCTTGTCTACTTGAACCACATATTCTTTATCGTGGGCATTCTCAGCGCGCAGTATTTTATTCACGATGTCGCCATCGTTGGTTAATAAGATCAACCCTTCAGATGGCTTATCTAATCTGCCAATTGGGAAAATACGCTGTTCATGGTTGATTGCGTCTATAATATTACCTTTGACATGACGCTCAGTAGTGCAGGTAATGCCTACTGGTTTATTATAGGCGATATAAAGCCTATCTGACTTGTCTTCTGCACTGGTTTCTATCAACTTACCATCTAATTCAACTTTGTCAGTAAGGTTTACTTTAGTGCCTAATTCCGGTGGTTTTCCATTAACCTTAACGCGTCCTTGCTCTATAAATTTGTCGGCTTCACGCCTTGAGCAAACCCCGGAGTCGCTGATATATTTGTTTAAACGTTTGCTGTTTTTTTCTATCACTGTCTATCAATTAATATTGTTGTGCAGTGTTTATGATATCAGGCATTGCTCGAGTATTTAATGGTATTACCTCTTTGTGGTTGTGGCGGTTGACAAAGAGAAGGCCTTTAATGCTGGTTTTAATGTTGCCACTATGCTGATGCAATACATGAGTGCTATGGATAATATAAGGTATGTAATTTGTATTTTAGGTAAGCCGTACTGTGTAACGAGGAATAAACTGAGCCCTATAGACATCACTGAACCAATGAACACGCCTACAGTCGTTTGTATAATACTCTCAACGATAAAGTGATTAGCAATATTCGCTTTGGTAGCTCCCAAGGCTATTCTTATGCCTATCTGCTTCTGTCGTTCAACAACATTAAAACTGGCTTGACCTGATACCCCAAGAGTTGCCACTACGATGAGCACAATTATTACAGTGAGTAATATGGTAACAGCAGCTATATCGGGTCCGTAAATATTGCTCTTTTCCGATGCAATAGTCTTCATGTTTCTGATGACTCGTTCTTTATTCCGCTGGCCGAGCAATTCTTCTATTTGGGTCATGCTTGACTGTAATTGTCCTGCTTTTACACGAATAACATACCTGGCTGAATTGTCTGGCGTGATTATCGGAGAAATAAAAGATTTATCGGTATGTTCTGAATTAGGCCAAGGTGTTTGAAACGATTCGACGATACCTTTAATAATCAGGGGTTTGTTGATATCCACAAAGATTGTTTTGCCAATAACACTGCTCCAATCTTGCGTAGCAAATAAACTTTGAACAACTGAGCGAGTTAATATGACAGGTGATGGCCACTTTTGATCTGACTCAAGAAGCCAAAGTACCTCATTAGGGGCGAAGTTTTCACCTGCTATTAAGTTCAATCCGAATGTTTCCAAACCATGATGATCAAGTCTGTATTCGGCAACACGTGTTAAGCTTTTATTTTCTCCAGCTTCTGTCTGGAAATCGAACCAACGGCCCGCGTCACTATAGGGATAGGAGTAACTACTTACAGCATTAATAACATAAGGTAATTGCCTTATGAAATCGAGGTCGTCTTGGATGCTGCTTCTAGGATCGAAACTCTCTGCAAATCCGGAACTTGTTATAACGAAGGTATTACTCTCGTCTATTCCGCTAGATTTTTGAAGCCCTTGATAACGGTCAATACTGATAAAAAGAGCGTTGCTGATAACGGCTAAGGTAATAGCAATTTGCATGATTAGCAGAGTAACAGTGTACTTTTGCTTGAGCATGGCTCGAAAAACAGGTCCGATAGACAGTCGTATAATAAACTTGGTTAGAGCGTCCACAATCAGTCCTGTTTTAATTGCTGAGCTGGTGGCAGCCTGCAAATTCGAAAAATAGGTATGACACCAGCCAGTAACCCAGCGAGTAAGCTTACGAATAATGAGGTAAGGACAACAATGAAGTCTGGCTTGATCAGTTGTTGATATTGTGTGTAAAGCTGCTTAATGCCTTCTAATCCAAGTAAGCTTAGTATTAATCCTAGTAAACCACCCAACATGCCGAGCATTGCTGCTTCTATAAAAAATTGGCTAACGACACTTTGTTGGCTTGCGCCTAAAGCTCTACGTAATGACATCTCATTAATTTTTGCAGTGAAGCTTGTGCTCAGCAAACTTGCTGCGTTACACAAACATACAAATAAAAATAAAAGCGATAGCCAAAAAAATAAGTGAACATCGTTACCGACAATTTTCTTATAATCAAGCCACTCTGTGAGATTGAGTAATCTATTATTAAGAGGCCTAGGGAACCTGCCTAATGCTTTTTGTTCTTGTACATAGGCGTTTAGGAATTCAGCAAATTCAGCCTTGTCGCTCTCATTTTCCAACTCGACCCATAGCAGAAAGTTAACGCACTCGGAGTTTAGAAAGCTATGGTAACCTTCATCTAAGTCAGCTTCCCAACAATCGGTTGCTCCTCCGTGAGGTAACTCTAAAGTAGGCTTAAGTGCTAGTGGAATGTATATATCTTCTTCTTGGTAATATGGTCCAAGTGTTACATCGTAAAACTTCGGTGAAGGTTTCCATTCATCTAAAACACCAACGACAGTGAAAAGTTCTCCAAGCATCGGAATTGTTTTTCCGACGGAATTCTCTCCCTGAAACAGCCGGTCATTTGATTCTTTGCTTAAGACAACAACATAAGGTGTCTCGTTAACGGGTTGATTACTCCAACCCTCGCCGTATTTAAAGGGGAAGTTAAATATTGAGAAAAAGTCTCCGTTGGCAACTCGTATCGTGGCGAGGAATGGTGTGACTTCATCATCTGAAGGTGTAACCATTCCCCATGTAAAAGCACTCGCTGCTTGATACTTCGCCTTTTTCGCCGCCACAATATTGTTTGCGTCATGCCAAGTGGTTAATTCTGGCGGCAAATCTGGCTGAATAGCCGGTAGATGGGGGCTCCAATTATCAACTTGCACCCTGAAAATTCGCTGGCTTTTACTCGGCAATGGATCGGCTGACATTAGATAAATGAGAGAGAAAGTAATGGTACAGGCAGCAATACCTATCCCTAAAGTCGATGCAATAAGGAAGCTTAATCCACTTTGGCTACGAATACTTCGCCATGCCAGTAAGAAATAGTAATTCAACATCGGATTATGTTTTTACTTGATCCGAGTTTTGGTTTATCGATGCCAGTCTAATAATGCCATCCATTGGATATAAGTATTTCCTAGATTATTTGCAAAATAATAAGTTGCAATGATGTTATTATTGTAGGGTAAAATAAGTACACGGTCGTGTCTACTGCTCTTGCGTCATTCTTTAGTCCAATAGTGATCAGCTTCATATTCAAAAAAGCCAAGCTATCTAACGAGATTATTTAATAACTTATCGGCGTTATATTTCGTCCTTGAAGAGTGGCTCCGATAATGGAGTTCTTTGTTTGTGTACTTAAAAGTATCATGTTTTGTATTAAATGGCTATTTTAATGTCTTTTTTGGTGGTTTTCTTGTGTATTGATTTAACCAACAGTTGCCTGCTGATTTAGGCAATTAGACTATTTTCCATACATATAAGAGCAAAATCTGCTGAATAGGAGTAATTAGTATTCATTTTAGATTCTTAGCTGAACCTACAGATGTTAATTTTGGTGAGAAAGTGCATGGTGGTACAGTCATGAAGTGGATAGATCAGGCTTCTTATGCTTGCGCGGTTCAATAGCGTAAACGTTACTTTATTTCCGTCTCTACCAATGCAACTCGGTTTATTTGCCCGATACTGATTGGCCAATTGGTTAAATTAACAGCTCATATTGTGCACATCGGTAAGACGAGTATCACATATACGTAGTAGTAAAAGCGGGGGATCCAAAGGAAGACGCTAAAGTAGTGACTAACAGGTGTTTTATTACCTTTGTTGCTATCAGTGGCTATGTTCTTTATTTAGCTGTCTTGTTT
>CAZVDU010000245.1:0-346 GCA_964625615.1 uncultured Pseudoalteromonadaceae bacterium
ATATCATGGTTGTTATATACGGAATAAATACGCACCTTAATCCAATTGAACTCAGATTGTCGGATGTTATTCATTCGAGTATGCAATCTGTGCTGGGCATGCCGGAAGATAAAAGAGCACATCGATTTATTCCTCTGGACAAAGAAGATTTCTTCTATCCGGGGGGACGTTCTGATGCTTACACCGTCATTGAGATAAATCTGATGAAGGGTCGAAAACTCGAAACGCAAAAGCAACTGATCAAATCATTGTTTGTTGAAATCGAAAAGTCAGCTGGTATTGCACCAATTGATATAGAAATCACAATCAAACAAGAAAAAAATACATATTTAATTTCACTATAAAT
>CAZVDU010000245.1:356-4391 GCA_964625615.1 uncultured Pseudoalteromonadaceae bacterium
ATTCAGGGGAATGACCGGTGACGAGGCGATCGATTTAAACTATAAAGTGAATGTGTAGCCAGATAACTCCACAAGAAAGAGAGTTAATGAAAAGGAATATAAAATGAGTAATATGTTATCAATGCCCGGTGATGGATCTAAATATAAAACTGAAGGCGCAACACCAGCGACCTTCCTCTCAGGTTTATGGCATGGCCTTCTAATAACAGTGTTTTTCATCATCAGTTTGTTTAGTGAGAACGTTAGCATTTATGAAACGCACAATAACAAGGGCTGGTACAACTTTGGTTTCTTCCTTGGTATTAGTGCATTTGCGGGCAATACCATTCAGGTTACTATCGGCTCATCAGTCATTTAGCTGAAAGTTGTATAAGAGCTTACCCTTGTCTCAACGTTTTTTGCTACTGCTGTTTTGAGCGCATTAAACTTTTAATACGCTCAATCATGGATTGAGCATTGACGTTGTTTTTATCGAGTAATAACGACGTTCGATAATTTTTTAAGGCGTTCGAATAATCTTTTTTCATGTAAAAAGCTTCAGCTAGGCTGTCATACGGGTTTGATTGATCGGGAAACTCGGTGACTTGTAGTTGGAATATTTGAATCGCCGTGTCTAGCTTACCTAACCCCAACAGCTTATAGCCAAGATTGTTGAGTTCGTTCTTGTCGCCAAAAGAGTATGTAGCTTTTTTTGTTGCCTTAAGGCTGTGATACTGTGCGAGGCAAGCTTCGACATTTTCGATACAAAGACGTTGAATGGCGAGGCGAATTGATTTTGCACCCGATAGTTTTATGTCATCGACGATAGAATCCGCCACTTCTCGGAGTCCGTTACTAACACCATCAAAACTCACGTTAGAGATAACTGAAATGCCAATATCGTAACTGGGGTATAAGATCAGCCAGTTTTGTGTTCCATAAAGGCCCCCGTGATGCTGTAAATATGTACCTTCTTGATTGGTTTGTTGTTGCCAGAAATAACCTAAACGGGCGAGGCTAGTATCAGGTGTGAGTCGTTTTTGGCTTTCTTTGACAGCAGGATCTAATTGCCCTAGCTGCAAAGCCATGTACTTTAAGATATCGGGCATTGTTGACTTTACTTGCCCGCCAGCCCCCCATAGTTTGGGTTTGTCTGTTAACGCGGGCATTTTTTGTCCAGTTTCATTGTATCCATAGGCAAAATGCGCGAAATCTGTGTCTGACATGGTGATCATTGTATTTTCCATCTCCGCTTTTGCCATGAGGGTGTTTTTTAGCAGCTGCTCGAAAGGTTGTTCGTAAACGATCTCCAAAATATGCGCTAATAACTCAGGCGCAATGTTTGAATATTGAAATTGCCCTGGTGTCTTTTTGAGTGCGGGATGATTGAGTGCGTCTAAAAAAACGTCGCGTGAGGCATTGCTTCTATCGAGGTTAGGTGACAAATCTGCCAAATTATGCGGAATGCCAGAATGATGAGTCAGGATGTCTCTAATAGTGATAGGCTTACTGGCAGGACTCAGGTTTAATAGGGTGTTGTCTAAATAGCGATTAATATCACTATCCAGTGCTAATTTACCGTCTAAAACTGCTTGCGCAGTGACTAACCCTGTCATCGTTTTTGAGACAGAACCAATCTCATACAAGGTATTGTTATCAGGTGTATTCGCCATACCTATTTCTAGTTCGCCAAAGTGACCAGCGTAGGTTTGACCTTGAAAATAGACACCTATCGAGACTGAATGAAAGCGCTTGTCTTGTAGTAATTGAGCCGCACGCTTTTGGATACTCACATACACCTTGTTTGACTCTGTCGGAATTTCCTGACCATTCACAGCGAAAATGGATAAACCTAAAATTCTGAGCGTTAAGCTAAAAAAATACTTTCTGAACATGATGACACCTCTTGCGTTTTACATCCGCGAATAAAGCGGTTTATTGGTTGTTTGCGAGGGAATAATGTCAGTGCAGTAACGGGTGG
Source organism: uncultured Pseudoalteromonadaceae bacterium (assembly GCA_964625615.1). Classification (GTDB taxonomy): domain Bacteria; phylum Pseudomonadota; class Gammaproteobacteria; order Enterobacterales; family Alteromonadaceae; genus M269. Next base: position 2,317 of record CAZVDU010000245.1, read on the forward strand.
TCGTCCGATTAAAAAAGTCGAACGCCATAAAATAGAAGGTTTAACATGATATCAAGCGATAACGGTTTTGGATTGACGATATTGGGTGGGTGTCATGTGCATTTGTTTTTTAAATGCCGTGTTAAAAGATGATTTGGAGTTAAAACCAACATCATACAAGATGTCTAGTACCGTCTTTTTAGAAAGCTCAGGATCAGACAATTGCATTGCCGCGTCATTAATACGGTATTCATTGATCAGGTCAAAGAAGTGCTGATTTAAATGCCGATTGATCATAAAAGACAAGTCACTGACCGTTAACCCTATATCGTCAGCAAGCATTTCTATCGTTAGGGTAGGTTCTAAGTAAGGCTTGTGTGTTGTCATATGCTCACGCAACGTCGCTATCTTTTCTTTAACAGCGTTGTCATGAATCTCGTTTTGCGGCTTATTATCAATTTGTTTTATCAATGCATCGGATGTTTCAAGTGATGAATCAATGCCTTTGAAGAGCTCTGGCTTTCTTAGTGCTTGAAACAATACCCAAATGCTAAGACACAATGTGACAAGTAACATGACCGATGTCAGTATCGAAAGAGTACTCTCCTGCCCGTTGAACTTTATGGTGTTGCGAATAAAAACGAAGAGAAAGTTAATACTATAGACTTGCAGGAAGCGTAGTAACCATGTGGTATTTAATTGGTCGGGGTCCGACACATGATCAACGAGAACCTTACGGTGTTTGCTTAATACCTTAAAGCTAGCTATTAAATATAGAGCCAGCTGTGAGTGTGCCAAAATACCGATGATTATGATTTCAATCTTGTTATTCAGATCTTGATAGAAGATCAGCTTTGCCTCGGTATCAACGCCATAATACCTCGGTATGAGTATCAAGCTAGCAAATACAAAGGGCAGGGTATGCCATAAATGTGAACGCTTAAATTGGAAGTTGTTATGTATAACAGAACGGATGTAAAAATAGATAGTCGGCGCAATGAACAAAGCAGTATTGGCACGTGTCATGTCTACATTCAAGTGTGCTAGATAAAACGCCGGAAAAATAAAGTTACTTAAATCAAGTGCTGTAATGAGTAACAAACACCCTAAAATGTTGTTACTCAATCTATTACCAGACTTTATACTGAGCAGAAAAACAGCCACAACAAGGTGCGTAAAAACGATTAGCAAGACAACTTGTGTGTTTTCAACAAGCATCTACAGGCCCGCTGTATGTAATAAACAAGTCACTGTCGAAACCTTCACAATACCGAAAATCCAAGCAGCTGTTTCAAGGCATCTGAGGAGCGTCGATTCTTAACCAAGTTTGAGTACGATAAAAGAAACCTACATAGCCGCGTAGCTTTAAGTCTTCGCCTTCAAGCCAAACTTTAGCTGTGTACTTTTTACCTTTTTCAGAGTCGATAATAAAACCTTCATTCCAAGTTTCATCTTCAAATTGGTTAAATCGCATCCAAGTTGTGCCTTTGATTGGCTTATTCAAAAACGCGCTGAGTTTACCTGTACACTTTTTGCAAACATCAGTTGCTTTTGCATCCGGGTAATCCACAATTTCACCGATAAGTTCATTATCTCGGGTTTCAATTTGCCAGATTGCAGTCACTTCGCCACTTCCATCGTCAATACTTTGCCAGAAACCATCAAAACCTCCCTGTGCGATGCAGGTAAAAGATAAAAGTAGGTTTGCTAAAACAACCCATAAAACTTTGTGCATAAACTTATTCCTACAATTACTGCTTGAGCATTCGGTAATAGGGTGCATGCCATGTGTATTAAAAGCAAATGTCAGTATGCGTAAAGTGTTTATTTCAATCGCTGACACTCGGCTGCATCTCTTTGATGTTAAGCAGAAAGATATAAATTAAAATGGCACAGAGCGGTAAACAACGAAAGTAATTAGAAGTGCTAAAACCGTAGTGGTTACTTATTCTTAGTAGGCTCTTTTGGGGTTGTCGAATACACGAAGCTCCTCAGCATATGCTCACCTGTCCTATAAAAATATTGACAAGGTAGCTTTTATTCACTAATTTGTAACGATTATAAACATCAAATTGCGATGTTTTTGTTATATATTG
>CAZVDU010000246.1:0-4360 GCA_964625615.1 uncultured Pseudoalteromonadaceae bacterium
GAAATGCCATTGCTACAGCGTGTTTCTTCTTTCTCGAAAGAAGAAATCAAGCAAAACAGTCAGCGCCAAATTGAAATCATTAACGAGCCTGCTATTGATGATGAAGCAAATTCGTCAAGTGACAATCTAGAACAAAGCTCTACTGATACTCAGAATGATAGGGTGGTAGAGTCAAATACACCTCAAACTGACAATGAACAGAACACAGCGGAAAAAGCAGTTATTGCAGAAGTACCCGTTATTGAAACGGACGAAGCGAGTGTAGGTTGGGTTGTGCAATTAGGGAGCTTTCGTCATCAAAAGAATGTCAGAGAGTTGCTAAACAGTTTGGAAAAGGCAGGCTATCGCGCATTCAGCCGTAAAGTACAGACGTCGAATGGCGAGTTGACCAAGGTATTTGTTGGTCCTGATTTAAATAAAGCCTCGTTGGAAAAAGCATTACCACATTTAACGGAAGTGACCTCTTTAAAAGGCAGAGTAACGGCTTTTAAAGTTGAATAGCACAAGATCTTTGACCGATTTAGCTATATAATACGCACCGCGAAAAAGCTCAGTAAAGCGTGAAATGAACTGGATTGATTTTGTTATTCTGGCTGTGATTTTATTGTCAGCCATCATCAGCTTGGTAAGAGGCTTCGTTAAAGAAGCTATCTCTTTAGCCATATGGTTTGCTGCTTTTTTTGTCGCTAGCACTTTTTACCTTGATCTTGCTCATTACCTTACTGAAATCGAAGACGCCCTGTTAAGAAACGGCGTAGCCATCACCATTCTATTTGTTGTTACCCTTATTTTAGGTGGCTTAGTTAACTATCTGATTAGTCAGCTTGTTCAGAAAACAGGCCTTAGCGGAACCGATAGGGTTTTAGGCGCTGTTTTTGGTTTGCTGCGTGGTGCACTTGTTGTGAGCGCATTGTTGTTCTTCATGGATGCTTTTACACCATCACCGAGTACACAATGGTGGCAAACATCGATACTGATCCCCGAATTTCGAGTTGTTATTGAATGGTTTTTTGACTATTTAAAAACAACGTCTAGCTTTTTAAAGCCCATTTAACTATAGGTACATTCCATGTGTGGTATTGTCGGAATTGTTGGTAAAAGTCCTGTTAGTCAATCGCTCTTTGATGCCTTGACTGTTCTACAGCATAGAGGCCAGGATGCAGCAGGTATTGTAACTGTTGACCAAGGTATGTTTCATTTGCGTAAAGCTAATGGCTTAGTGCGCGATGTGTTTCGTAATAGGCATATGCAACGTTTGACGGGATCTTTTGGTATAGGTCACGTTCGTTACCCAACCGCAGGAAGCTCAAGCTCAGCAGAAGCGCAGCCTTTTTATGTGAACTCACCTTTCGGTATCGCTTTTGCACATAATGGTAACCTGACAAACGCCGCAGAATTACAACAGGAAGTGTTTAAAACAGCTAGGCGACATATTAACACTACCTCTGATTCGGAATTGATGCTGAATATTTTTGCGCATGAATTGCAAAATAGTGCCAGCTTTGAAGTGAAGCCAGAGGAAGTTTTTGCGGCTGTTGCTAAAGTACACGCTAAAATTCGCGGCGCCTATGCCATAGTGGCCGCCATTATCGGCCACGGTATGGTCGCATTTAGAGACCCCTACGGTATTCGTCCACTCTCAATAGGGAAAAGAACTACTGATAAAGGGGAAGAGTACATGGTGGCGTCAGAAAGCGTGGCTATGGATGCGATCGGCTTTAAATTTATTCGTGATGTTGCCCCCGGTGAAGCCGTTTACGTGACGGAAGACGGTCAGCTATTCACCCAACAATGCGCAGAAAACCCGACGCACTCGCCTTGTATCTTCGAGTTTGTTTATTTTGCTCGCCCTGATTCATTTATCGACGGTATGTCTGTTTATGCGTCTCGCGTTAATATGGGGCGTAAGCTTGGGCAGAAAGTATCACGAGAGTGGACAGATTTAGACATTGATGTTGTTATCCCAATACCTGAAACCTCTTGTGATATCGCCTTACAGATAGCCCAAGAGCTAAAATTACCTTACCGACAAGGTTTTGTTAAAAACAGATACATCGGACGAACCTTTATTATGCCTGGGCAGGTGATGCGCAGAAAATCAGTGCGCCAAAAGCTGAATGCCATTTCATCAGAGTTCGCTGGTAAAAATGTACTCCTTGTTGATGACTCTATTGTGCGAGGCACAACCTCAGAGCAAATTATCGATATGGCACGCGAAGCCGGCGCGAAGAAAGTATACTTTGCGTCAGCGGCGCCAGAGATAAGATTCCCGAATGTCTATGGTATTGATATGCCAAGTGCAAATGAACTTATTGCGCATGGGAGAGATATTGAGGAAATCTGCGAATTGATTGGTGCAGACGGCCTGATTTATCAAGATATTGCAGACCTGGTTGAAGCCGTTAGAGAAGAAAATGCCGATATCCCACGTTTTGATACAGCCGTGTTTGACGGTAACTACATTACAGGTGATGTTAACCAAGCATATTTAGAGCACTTAGATAGCTTACGTAATGAAGACGCTAAAATAGACTCTAATCAATTAGAACTCAGTAATCTTGAAATGCACAATATTGAAGCAGAAGCTCAATAGCGTTGTAAATTAATCGATTCTATAAACGCAAAAAGGCAGCTAATAAGCTGCCTTTTTTATTGATGATTATCTGTCGCTAATGCGTGTACATCGGCCCCATGCCAACACTCCAAAGCAGTACTGAACCGACCATTAAAATCACTAATAATATCAGTCCGCAAGTCACCACTGAACTTGAGTAAATAAAGCCTTTCTCTTCAGGGATATGCATGATGATCGGAACGCCTGTATACAATAGGTAAACCGAGTAGGTTAATCCTGCCAGCCCCACTAATGTGACAAACCAAACGACCGGGTATAAAGACGCAAAACCAACCATAAAGAGCGGTGTTGCCGTATAAGCTGCTAGTTCAAGTGATTGTGTATAAGTGGGCGTTGAGTCAAATATTTTTGCTAATTCATGAATTAAAATAGCCAGCGCAACAACACCAGTCATAAGACCAAAGTACATACCAATACTCATCAAGGTAGCGCTACCTTCCGTAAGCTTGATGGGATCGCCAACACCAATGCTCCAGCCTAAATGTGCTGACGCATAATAAGTTGTTAACGCGGGTATCAACGATATAAGCGCCATATGCGTTAAGCTATAAAAATAGCTCTCATGTCGCTCATCTATCGTTGCCCATTCCTGTTTGGGATGTGTATAAATTCCCCAAAGGTGATTCAATATCATACAGAATACTCGTTATTTGATTTTTATTTGGTCGATAAGTTTGTGAGGGTGTTAATTTATTAACACTTAATTAACACGCATTGTTACTAACCTATGGCATCCCGTCAACTGCTTAGGCTGATCTTTGTGATATTTATTTGGCGTTAGTGTAAAAAAGCAACAACTCTTAATGTCTCAACCTAAAAAGGCGATTACTATGGCTATTTTTGTGTGAGTTTCACTGTTGTTACGTTTTCGTGCGTGGTTGGATATTGTTATTATGGGCAAACTCAACGCTCTTTATCGCTATCAATACGCACGAGGTTTTAGTTGGACGATTTACTAACCCCTATTAGGCAGTTTTTAAACTGTGATACGCCCAAAGAATGGGTTGATGAAGCCATTAAACCAGAGAATTTAAAAGTCCTGCTAACCGACCATTTAGTATGTGAATTAAAAGCTGCGCAAAGTGCGATGTTCCTGATACGCCGTTACGCGGTTGATGACGACAGTGCTAAAGCCTTGCTGGAGTGGCTCAAGCCATACGAAGACTTTACCTATCGAAAAATCGGTGATTGGCGTGACTTGGATAGGTTAAAACTCAACAAATCCATGATTGGCAAGTCAAATTCTCCTTACAGCCAAGACTTAATCAATAAAATGGTGTTGTTAATTAAAGAAGAGCTTCACCACTTTTATCAAGTACTCGAAGTGATGCATGACTACTGTATCGATTATGAAAATATCAATTCGAGTCGTTATGCCAAAGGGCTATTAAGGCATGTGAAAACTCATGAACCCGATGCCTTGATAGACAAACTTATTTGCGGCGCGTATATCGAAGCACGCTCTTGTGAACGCTTTGCCAAAATAGCGCCTTACTTAGATAAAAAACTTGGGGATTTCTATATCTCGTTACTTCGCTCCGAAGCACGCCACTACCAAGACTATTTAACCTTAGCCACAGACATTGCAGGGCAGGATATTTCTGAGAGAGTCAGGCATTTCGGTAAACTAGAGGCTGAGCTGATCTCAACAGATGACGAGGATTTTAAATTTCATAGCGGTGTGCCCGTTTGATACAAAATGTAGGAGCTGGCTTTAGCCACGAA
>CAZVDU010000247.1:0-4303 GCA_964625615.1 uncultured Pseudoalteromonadaceae bacterium
TTTACTCTTTAACACTAGGCCTTTTTGCACGTTTAGTCGTTTGCTTGGCTGCGCGCTTTTTAGCGGTTTTAGCGGCTGCTTTTTTTGCAAGGCCTTTTAACTTAACTTTTTTCTTTTTGACCGGTATCTTTGCTTCTTTATGTTTGGGTTTTAAGTCAGCAATTACCCGGCGTCTGAGCGTTTGTTGCGTATAGCGTTCGATCTTAGGAACCATATTGACGTCGTGTGCTTCGACTATCGATATTGCAATCCCTTTATTACCTGCACGACCTGTGCGACCGATACGATGCACGTAGACATCCGCCGTGCGAGGCATATCGTAATTAATGACGTGGCTGACATTCTCTACATCTATTCCTCTGGCGGCAACATCCGTTGCGACTAACACTTTCGTCTCTCCCGTTCGGAATTTTGCCATGGCTGCGTTGCGTTTGTCCTGAGGCATTTCGCCTTGTAGCCAGCAACAGTTAATCTGGTCTGATTGTAGCCAACCCGTGAGTTGATGCAGCCTTTCTCTCGTTTTTACAAATACGATGGCTGACTCAACTTGGTTTTGTAGAATATACTTTAATAGTTGGTACTTATGAGATAGAGAGTCTGCTAAATGCAACCATTGATGTATCTTTGCATGTTCTTTGCGAGACGGTTGCGCTTCTACAAGAACTGGATCTTCTAATAGCTCATTGGCGAATCTGTTAATACCGCCACCTTCTAATGTCGCAGAAAATAACATTGTTTGTTTTCGCCACCGCGCTTCGCCACATATTTGATTGACCACGGCTGAAAAGCCCATATCAAGCATACGATCCGCTTCGTCTAAAACGAGCAACTCAATACCTCGACAATCAAATGATTCCTGTTCAATGTGATCAAAGAGTCGGCCTGGTGTCGCTACCAATATATCAATCTTGTCACTGAGTGTTTCGTGATCTGTACCATAATTAATACCACCAGTAATAACACCACAGGTAAGATCGTTAAAGCGTGTTATTTCAATAGCTTGTTGGTGTATTTGTAGGGCTAGTTCTCTTGTTGGTGTTAAAATGAGCGTGCGAGCACTACCGTCTTCTTCTAGCGACGAGTAGTCCAATAGATATTGGCAAACGGGTAAAAGAAAAGCGGCTGTTTTTCCTGTTCCTGTGGGCGCTGACGCCAGAATGTCACTACCTTCCATAGCCGCCGGAATTGTTAGTGCTTGTATGCTGGTGGGTTGCTTATAACCCATCTCAGCAACTGCGCGGCATAAACTGTCATCAAGTTCCAGTTGTTCAAACATTCTGTGTACTCATTTCTTAAAATTGGCGGCATTATATAGCCTAAGGTGTGCATAAGCGAATCGATGAAGGTTAGGTGCTGTTGATCTTTTTGTGTATGAGTTTTGTTCACACTAAACCCTTTTTGACTAAGGTGCAGGTTTACTCTTCATACAGTGTTTAATAAACAATGCGAACAAGGTCTTTTTTGTACTTTGAATATCTTCTAGCGTATAAAAGCCTACCAACTCGCTTTTCAGTTCAGCTATTCCATAGTGGCGGTTTTTATCGTTTAGGTCATGAGGTGAATGAGACAACTCCTCTTTACATGATTGCATAAATGCTTGGTCATAGTCCCAATGCGCTTTAGAACGTTATAGAGAGTTCAGATAACAAAACGGATTCATCAGTCTCTACCGAACGAATTTCTATGGTGTCGGTCCATATATCGTGTTGGAGACTATTTGAAAGGATAGTGCTTATCACCTAACACATAAAGAGAAAGGCGATAAGTCATCATTGATGAGAATAAGTGTTTTAACGCGGAATTAAAATGAACAGGAAATGGTCCATGCTGAATCCGGTGGTGCGGTCGAGGTGAATGTTGGTGTGCAACTAGCGGCTCCTTGGCCTGCTGGTGCTACGGCACTGGCATATACAGCTGCACCTCCAGTATCAATGGCCGTTGCTGCTGCATTCCAGTTACTTAACGCACATTGAGCTACTGCTTGAATCGAATTCCCAACACCACCACCAACTATGCTGGCTTCAGCCTTAATTTGCGGTGATAAAGGGTTGCAGTTGCCAGACCCTGATCGATGTTTAATATTTGTGCCTTCACCCGATAAGGTAATGACAGTTTTAGGTGCAGCTTGAAATTCCCCCGAACCTTCTTGTTCGAGTGCTCCCATAATGTTGAAGTAAGAAAAACCAACAGCTAGCAACGTCAAAATGCTAATGATCAATATTAACCTATTTGGGTTTTCCATGATGGCTCTCCAGAGACTTATATTTGTTATTCGGATGCGGCAGTAGCCGCTTTATAAGTATAGATAGGAGAGAGTGTTCACTAACATTAATCCCTATATTGAGTAGTTATATAGCGGCGAACCTTTAACGCCTAATTGTATAAAGCGTTAAAACTGCGGCTTATCTAAAAAAACAGAAAAAGTTTATGTATAAACCAAAAGCAAAGTAGAAGTCTCTATGGGATTCAAAGTCTCAATATGACAGCAATCCTGTCATTGTTATCTAATGATTTAACCATGCAATACGGGAGGAGGCCATATACGAGGTTAACTATTTTCCGCCCGCAATATCAATAAAAGAGCCTGTAACGTAAGAGGCTTCATCGGATAATAGCCATGCAATGGCACTCGCTACTTCTAGAAGTTTACCGCCGCGGCCTAACGGAATTTGTGAACTTAGGCGTTCGACTCTGTCTGACTCACCTCCATCTCTATGTATATCGGTGTTTATAAAACCTGGGCGAACACTATTAACTCTAATGTTTCTTGACGCTAATTCTAGGGATAAGCCTTTAGTGAGCGAATCCATTGCACCTTTAGATGATGCATAATCCACGTATTCAAAAGGTGCTCCAGTGCGAGATGCTGCCGAAGAAATATTTACGATGGCACCATAGTTGTCGTTCTGTCTGATGAACTCTTTTGAGCAAATAAAAGCGCTAAGCACATTTGTGTTCATCACATTCATAAAGCGTTCTGCACTGATATTTTCGAATGTAGTTTTAGGGAAGAGAATACCAACGTTATTCACTAAATGCGTGACAGTACCGAGCTTTTCACCAACGGCTTTGAACATCCTCTTAACTTCTGACTCTTTTGAAACATCCGCTTTATAGCAAATAGCTTCACCGCCATTGTTGTTTATCGTTGAACATAATTGTGTAGCTACTTCATCATTTTTTAAGTAATTAATACAAATTCTATAGCCGCGTTCGGCGAGTAAGCGTGCCGTCGCGGCGCCGATTCCACGGCTTGCGCCTGTAATTATTACGGTTTTTATCAAAGCGAATTCCTTGTTGTGTGACATTTGAAATGTGCAACGCATAATCGTTGAGTCTACACATAGTTGCTTGTTAGCACTTAAACCTTATATGCCGATTGACATAAAGACCTTATTATTCGCTACGCCTAAAGGTAAATTGTGTTTCCTCTTGTTTTCCGTCGTGGTCGATAAGTACAAAAACGTGCATTTCGGTGTCTGTGATTTTTTTGAACGTGTAACCATCAAAATAGGCGACGTTGGGTTGTAATTCGACAAGCTTAAAGTCGACGGTTTCGTCTTCTTTTTCCCAACCAGTAAGATCAGGGCTGAAATGTTTGAGCCTTAATATCAGGCTATCGTCTTCTTCTACGATAGTGATGAGTTCATAAAACCCTATCTGATCGTCTTGAATATATTTAAATGATGCCATCATGGAGCCGGCCGAAGGAGGAGACCAAATTTCCTCGAATTTGCCACCCCATATCTCGCCTGTCCAATGCCCAGCAATCCAAGCAACGCTCTCTACTTGTGCGTTAGGTTGGTGTTGCCCTTGGGCTAACTGTTTTACGTTTTCATACTGTCCTGATATTGCTAGTCCGATTGAAGATGCCCAAAGGAATACCAATATACCGATCTGTTTACCTTTTTTATTCATGTGCATAATCTTATCTCAATGCGTTGTCTATAGGATAAGACGTACAGCATTACAGATATTCGACAAGGTTTTAATAATTTTTTTGATGATAACGTGAAGCAGAATATTATTTAGCCTTCGATCTAGATAGGGGGAGGATTTAAAAGCCGCCTTCTGAGAGCTTTTACTCCCTATCGAGATCCTCCAAGAGGATAATCACGAATATATTCCTGACTATTAACGGTGTTTATCGCCTAAACGAGGCAGGTGTTCTATCAAAAAAGCGTTTAAATGCCTTCTTAAAAGCACTGTCAGAGGTATATCCGACTTGTTCCGCAATGTTGAATAAAGAGTCTGAACTACTTTCTATGTGCTCTTTAGCACGCTGCATTCGACAGTTGAGTAG
>CAZVDU010000248.1:0-4217 GCA_964625615.1 uncultured Pseudoalteromonadaceae bacterium
CGCCTGTTGAAATTCATCGCTGACAGGTTTCCCAAATGTCATTAATGCAGTACGCTAGATTCTACTTTTCGTTACAAACAACCATTATACTTTGTTTAATCAAACCAGTATCAAACACCTCGCGCTATTACTCATATCAACCGCAGCTGGCTTAGGTATCTATGTCGCTTTTTCTCAACTGTCAGGCTTACTCACAATACATGATTACACGCCTTTCGCCGCCAAGCAGTTACAAGTATTGCTGGTTAAAGTTTGGTTCCCTTGGGTTCTATTATCCCCTTTAGTCATGTGGATATCTCGCCGTTACCCCATCACGCCAGAAAAGTGGTTAAAGCAGATTGTTTCACACCTCGGTTTGTTTTTACTCTTATCATTAGCACACATAGCAGCATTAGCTTATCACTATCATTTTTTTGAATTAATGTCTGCGGGTATGGAGCTATATCAACCCTGGCAACATATCGGACATTTTCTCTTTGGTGATTCGTTCTTCCTATTCAATCTCATCATCTATACGCTTTTCATCGCTAGTTTCAACTTACGTAACTTTTATACGCTAGCTCAAAAGAAAGCACTAGAAACAGCGCAGCTCAGTGAACAGTTGTCTAAAGCGAAACTTCACGCTTTGAAGATGCAAATCAACCCTCATTTTTTATTCAACACCTTAAATGCGATTCAAGTACTCGTCATGAAAAAGGACATCGCAAAAGCCAGCGAAACGCTCAGCCGTTTAAGCGACTTTCTTCGTCAAACGCTTGATGATTCGGGTGAGCAATGGGTGCCATTAAAAACAGAATTAGCACTGATAGAACAGTACCTGAGCATAGAGCAAGTGCGTTTTGGCGAAAGATTAACCATTAAAAAAGAGTATGACTCAAACGTCATGGCAGCAAACGTACCGCCTATGATTTTGCAACCCATAGTAGAAAATGCAATACGGCATGGGTTGGGTGAAAAGCAACAAGCTGGCACACTCACGATTCGTTGCCAAAAAGTCGCTAATAGTTTAGTCATTTCAATAACGGATAATGGCATTGGCTGTAACAAAGAGGCTGCAATGAACGAAGAACAAGGTATTGGTCTGAACAATGTTGTTCAGAGGCTACGGCAACTCTATGATAGGCAACACATATTTGAGTTTAAAAGCGACATTAATCTAGGTACTACTGTGACTATTGAGTTGCCTCTAGCGTCAAGGATTAGCAATGATTAACGTGCTTTTGGTGGATGATGAGCCTCTTGCTCGAGAGGGCGTACGTATGTATCTGGAGGGACATAAAGATGTCCATATTTTAGGTGAATGCGAGAATGCGCAACAAGCCATTGAACGTATACATCAACTTAACCCAGATTTAGTATTCCTTGATATCAAGATGCCTAATGGCAGTGGCTTTGATGTCATCAAAACAATTGGCTCAAGCAACATGCCTCTAGTGATATTTCTAACAGCTTACGATCAATACGCCATAGATGCGTTCAAAATTAATGCACTGGATTATCTGCTTAAACCTATCAACCCTGTTTTATTTGATGAAAGCCTCAATCGAGCAAGGAAAGAGCTTGAAAAAAACCGAATATCAACCAAATCAAAACAACTAAGCGCACTGCTAAGCGACATCGGCTTAAATGAACAACCACAACCTTACCCTGAAGAATCCGAGCGTATTGTTGTCCGCAGCAGTGGCCATATTCACTTTATACGGCCCGAAGAGATCATTTGGGTGCAAGCCGACGGTGATTATATTCACTTACATACAGATACACGCTCTCACCTTATTCGTGAAACCATGCGCAGTATCGAGCAGCGTCTCACTAAGCACGGATTTCATCGTATACATCGATCAGCAATTGTTCGCATATCGCTCATCAGTGAAATGATAACCTCCGATAATGGTGATTACGAAGTGATCTTGAATAATGGCTCGCACATAAAAATGAGCCGTCACTATCGTGATGCATTGCTCGAAAAGCTAAGTGCCCGCCCCTAGCTACCAGATGACTCATCGCTAAGTTCTGCGTCTTATCAGCATTCAGCTGACACTTAACGATCATGTAATGAAATTCAATCAAGTGCTCGCTAGCTTAGCCCAATCAATTCATCTTCAGGGCAACTTTGACTTGGATATTCCTACATCAAGAAACTCATCAAGATTAAGTATCAAGGTGATAGGTGCAAGCTTGTTAGGTATTTTTCTCACAGGCTTTGCATGGATGCAGTTTTCAGAATCCAGAACAGGATTTTCAATTAAACGCGCTGACATCATGATTGCAACAGTGCAAAAGGAAGACTTATTGGTCGATGTCAAAGCACCTGGCACTCTGCAACCAACAAGCTTACGCTGGATAGCTGCCTCTTCTGAAGCTCGCGTTGAACAAATTTATATCCAACCGGGGGCGCGTGTTAGAAAAGACACATTGATCATGCAGCTATCAAATCCAACATTAGAGAGAAACCTGGAAAGTGCTGGATACGCATTGCAGGTTGAAGAAGCAGAACTGACAGCCTTGAGTAAAAGACTGCAAAGCAACTATTTATCACAAGAAGCTGTAGTAGCCGATTTCGAAGCACAGTATCAAAACGCGACTTTTCGCTTAAAGGCTAATCAAGCGCTTTCGGGCTTACAGATAGTATCCGAGCTCGATGCCAAAGAAAACGAACTACTGCAAGCGCAACTCTCACGTAAAGTCGACATTGAAAAGAAAAGACTAGCACAACTCTCCGAACTCAATAAAGCGGAGCTAGAGGCAAAGCAAGCACGCGTGAATCAAGCTCGCAGCCTGTTATCTCTTCAACAAGAGCTGCGAGATAACTTAGCTGTGAGATCAGGATTAGAAGGCATATTGCAACAAGTTCCCGTTGAGCAGGGGCAACAAGTTACTAGTGGTGTGGTACTAGCGCGCGTCGCCCAAGAAGACAAGTTTAAAGCTGAGTTGCGCGTACAAGAAAGTCAGGCTAAAGACGTCAGTTTAGGACAAAAAGCCCAAGTCCGAGCAGGCAATCAGCAGGTTACTGGCATTGTGGCTCGCATCGATCCAGCCGTTCAAAGCGGTGTTGTCATCGTTGATGTCGAGATACTTGATGGTCAATTAGCAGGCGCTCGGCCTGATTTGCGCATAACCGCCAGTATCGAGATAGAAATGAAAGAAAATGTCCTAACATTACGCCGCCCCGTCTCCAGTCAACCTGATAGTCAAGCCCAACTCTACGTCTTAAACGAATCAAATAAAGGCGCAACTCGTCACGCTGTCAACTTAGGCAAAGGTTCACTGGATAAGATCCAAGTGGTTTCCGGACTTAAATTGGGATCAAAAGTCATTGTTTCAGACACAAGAACATATAACCAAGTCCCCTTACTTAACTTGGAATAAATGGAGCTAACCATGCACGATTTAATTGATGATACTCGCTTTGCTATCGGGAATGCATTAAGAAAGCCTGGAATAAACTTGCTTATGTTACTCACCTTCGCCTTAGGTATTGGTGCCAACAGTGCCGTTTTTAGTGTTGTTTATCATGCTATTTTAGCCCCTCTACCTTACACAGATGGTGACCGTTTAGTACGAGTGCAACAACACCAGCCTCTGGCCGAAAATAACGATATTGGCTCTTCAGTGCAAAGCTTTTTTGATTTTCGCAGAATGACAGAGCAACTGAGCGATCTCGTCGAATATCACTCCATGCAATTCACCTTGTTAGGACACGGCGAGCCTAAGCGAGTACAAACAGGCGTTGTCAGTTGGAACTACTTTGACATGTTAGGCATTGAACCTTCTCTAGGACGAGGGTTTGACCAAGGAGAAGACGAGCTCGGTTCAGCACCTCTTATCTTGCTCTCGCATCGATATTGGGTTGAGCAATTTGCTAGCGATCCTAACGTGGTCGGTGCAAGCCTAGAAATGAATAACGCGGTTCATACAGTGATTGGTGTTCTGCCACCATTTCCCGCTTACCCCAATAATGATGATATATACATCACAGCAGCCAGTTGCCCTTTTCGTTCTAGCGAAGGCATGATCAACAACCGTGGAATGGGCATGCTCACCTTATTGGGTAAGCTTCAACCCTCAGCAAGCATCGACCAAGGGAGCCAAGAGCTAAAGACCATCTCAGCACAGCTCGCCCAACAATACCCCGATGATTACCCTAAAAATAGAGGGTTTACTGCAAACCTGGTTTCATTGAAAGAAGAGATGATCGGCAACTCTGCCCAAACCTT
>CAZVDU010000249.1:0-4213 GCA_964625615.1 uncultured Pseudoalteromonadaceae bacterium
GGTCCAGGGCTTGCTAAAGCGACCATTGCTGGCCGTGTTGACGGTGAACTGGTCGACGCTAGCGATTTGATTGAGCAAGACGCAAAACTACAAATTATTACTGCTCGTGATGATGAAGGTTTAGAAATTATACGTCACTCTTGTGCACACTTAACCGGGCATGCAATCAAGCAGTTATGGCCTGATGCAAAGATGGCAATAGGCCCGACGATCGATAATGGTTTTTACTACGATGTCGATATGGAACAACCTATCTCAGAAGATGATTTGGTTAAGTTAGAAAAGCGTATGCTTGAGTTGGCTAAAACAGAATACAGCGTCGTAAAGAAAAAAGTGAGCTGGCAAGAAGCCAGAGATGCATTCGAGTCAAGAGAAGAGCCTTATAAAATGGAGATTCTTGATGAGAATATAAGCCGTGATGATAAGCCGGGCTTATATCATCATGAAGAATACATTGACATGTGCCGTGGTCCTCATGTACCCAATATGCGCTTTTGTCAGCACTTTAAGCTGATGAAGATTGCTGGTGCTTATTGGCGCGGTAACAGTGAAAACAAAATGTTGCAACGTATATATGGCACTGCCTGGCCTGACAAAAAGCAACTGAAAAGTTATCTAAATAGGCTGCAAGAAGCTGAGAAACGTGACCACCGTAAAATCGGTAAAGCACTTGACTTGTTCCATTGGCAAGAAGAAGCGCCAGGTATGGTGTTTTGGCATAACGATGGCTGGAGTATTTATATCGAGCTTGAAAAGTTCGTTCGTTCTAAGCTTAGTGAGTATGGTTATGATGAAGTGAAGGCGCCTCTGATGATGGACAGAACCCTTTGGGAAAAGTCTGGGCATTGGGATAAGTACGCTGAAAACATGTTTACAACTGAATCTGAAAAGCGTGAATACGCCGTTAAGCCGATGAACTGTCCTGGGCACGTGCAAATCTTTAATCAGGGGCTTAAGTCATATCGAGACCTTCCGTTGCGTATGGCTGAATTTGGCTGCTGTCATCGTAATGAGCCATCTGGTGCCTTACATGGCTTAATGCGTGTGCGTGGTTTCACACAAGATGATGCGCATATCTTCTGTACAGAAGAACAGATCCTGAGTGAAGTAGGGGGCTGTATTGATTCAGTTTATGAAATATACAAAGTCTTTGGCTTTGAAGATATTTCTGTCAAGTTATCAACACGCCCAGAAAAGCGTGTTGGTAGTGACGAAATATGGGACAAAGCCGAAAAAGAATTAGCAGAGGCATTAACCAGTAAAGGTATCGATTTTCAATATTTACCTGGGGAAGGTGCTTTTTATGGTCCTAAGATAGAATTTACGCTGCATGATTGTCTTGATAGGGCTTGGCAATGTGGCACGGTGCAATTAGATTTCTCTATGCCCGGTCGTTTAGGGTCAACTTATGTTGCTGAAGATGGTGAACGTAAAGTTCCGGTTATGATCCACAGAGCAATATTGGGTTCTTTGGAACGCTTTATTGGTATCTTAATTGAAGAGTATTCTGGGAAATTCCCGCTTTGGTTAGCGCCGACGCAAGCCGTTGTCATGAATATTACGGATAAACAGGGCGATTATTCGAGAAAAATAGTCGAAAAGCTAAAAGAAAGTGGATTTAGAGCGAAGTCTGACTTGAGAAATGAGAAGATAGGCTTTAAAATCCGCGAGCACACGCTCAGGCGTGTACCGTATTTGCTTGTTGTTGGCGATAAAGAGATGGAAAGTGGTGAAATTGCAGTACGTTCACGTACAGGTGATGATCTCGGAAAGATGTCAATTGAACAATTTATTGACAAGGCCACCTTGGAAGTTAACAACAAACATATCTGATTAATTTTTTGGAGGAATAGCACATTAAAGTCGCTAACAATAAGGCACAAGAGGCAAAAGCACGTATAAATGAAGAGATTGATGCTCGCGAAGTTCGTTTAATCGGAAAAACTGGTGAGCAGCTTGGTGTTGTCTCATTATCTGAAGCATTTGAAACTGCACAAAAAGACGAGCTGGACTTGGTTGAAATAAGTCCAAATGCCGCGCCGCCGGTTTGTAAGGTGATGGATTATGGCAAATTCCTCTTTGAAAAGAGTAAGACTCTAAAAGAGCAGAAGAAGAAACAAAAGCAAATTCAGGTCAAGGAGATTAAATTTCGCCCTGGCACTGATGAAGGCGATTACCAGGTAAAACTGCGCAACCTGCGTCGCTTTCTAGAAGGTGGTGACAAAGCCAAAGTAACGATTCGCTATCGTGGTCGTGAAATGGCGCATCAAGAGATAGGCATTGGTCTACTAAATCGTGTTAAAGCGGACTTAGAAGATATTGCTAACTGTGAGTCTTTCCCTAACAGGGTAGAAGGCAGACAGATGATCATGGTGCTCGCCCCAATTAAGAAGTAGTTAAGGCCCTAAAGTAATAGGTTCGAAAGTCTCTATTCGCCTTGCTGCTAAATTGTAATTTTTATCTACAAAAGTAGATTTAACAATGCGGAGTTTTAGCAATGCCTAAAATGAAATCCAACAGTGGAGCTGCCAAGCGTTTTAAAAAAACCGCTTCAGGTCGTTTCAAAAGTAAACAGTCTCATTTACGTCACATTTTGACGAAAAAGAGTTCTAAGCGTAAGCGTCATTTGCGTGGCAAAAAGCTTGCACATGATGCAGATACGGCGTTGATCCAACGCATGTTACCGTACGTTTAAGAGAGGAGACTGAAAAATGGCAAGAGTAAAACGTGGTGTAGTAGCCCGTGCACGTCACAAAAAAGTTCTCAAGCAAGCCAAAGGATATTACGGAGCTCGTAGCCGTGTATATCGCGTTGCTTTCCAAGCAGTAACTAAAGCCGGACAATATGCTTATCGTGATCGTCGTCAACGTAAGCGTCAATTCCGTCAACTGTGGATTGCTCGTATTAACGCCGCTGCGCGTCAAAATGGTTTATCTTACAGTCGTTTCATTAATGGTTTGAAAAAAGCATCAGTGGAAATCGATCGTAAAATTCTTGCAGACATTGCTGTTCACGACAAAAATGCATTTACTGCATTGGTCGAAGCGGCAAAGGGTGCATTAGCTTAATTTAACTTAAGCTTAAGTTCTTTCGAAAAACGGTAAGCCGGATGCTTACCGTTTTTTTTTGCCTAAATATGATTATATCCCTGATTTTACGTGTTTTATTGGTAGCCTCTCTCCGTCCTTTTCGGTAAAATTCCGCTCTTTGTTTTATTTATCTCAAAGCCAATTAGATATATTGGCTTGGGTATATTATTTATTCGGTAAATAAGCCGATTCTCAGAGGGTTTTATGCAGCTCGAAGCCATTATTAGTGCAGCAGAAGCAAATATTAATGACGCTCAAGATGTCAACACACTTGATGCTGTGCGCGTTGAATATATGGGTAAAAAGGGGAAACTAACGGATTTGTTGAAATCCTTAGGTAGCCTTTCTGCTGAAGAAAGACCTAAAGTAGGTCAAAAGATCAATCAGGCAAAACAGCAGATTCAACAGTTAATTCAGGCTCGTGGTGACGTTTTGCGTATGCAAGAACTAAACGCTAAGTTAGAGGCTGAAAAGATTGATGTTACATTGCCAGGTAGGGCTAACCCTGTTGGTGGTTTACACCCTGTCACACAAACGATTAATCGTATTCAAGGCTTCTTTGGTGAATTAGGGTTCAGTGTTAAATCGGGTCCCGAAATCGAAGATGGGTTCCATAATTTTGATGCGTTAAACATTCCTGCGAACCACCCAGCAAGGGCAGATCACGACACTTTCTATTTTAATCCTGATGTTATGCTCAGAACGCAAACTTCAGGTGTACAAATTAGAACCATGGAAGTCGAGCAACCACCATTGCGTATCATTTCTCCAGGACGTGTCTATCGAAATGATTATGATCAAACCCATACACCGATGTTTCATCAGGTTGAAGGGTTAATGGTTGACGAAAATGTTAGCTTTGCAGAGCTGAAAGGTATTCTGCATGATTTCTTAAATAACTTTTTTGAAGATGATTTAAAAGTCAGGTTTAGGCCTTCTTATTTTCCATTCACTGAGCCTTCAGCGGAAGTGGATGTTATGGGTAAAAACGGAAAATGGCTTGAAGTTCTAGGCTGTGGAATGGTGCACCCTAATGTGCTTAAAGCCGTTAATATTGATGCTGAAAAATATACAGGTTTTGCTTTTGGTATGGGTGTTGAGCGATTAACCATGCTGCGCTATCA
>CAZVDU010000250.1:0-4208 GCA_964625615.1 uncultured Pseudoalteromonadaceae bacterium
GCGCTTTTTCTCCACCAGAAAGAAGGTGAATAGTACTGTTTTTCTTTCCAGGTGGCCGTGCCATTATAGTGACACCTGTGTCTAATAGATCATCATCGGTCAATTCCAGGTAAGCCGCCCCACCTCCAAACACTTTGGGAAATAAAGATTTAAGGTCACCATTCACTTTATCAAAAGTCGCTTTGAAGCGCGTACGTGTTTCTTTGTCTATTTTCTTAATTGCAAGTTCGAGTGTTTCTAATGCTTCGACGAGATCGTCATTCTGATCATCAAGATGTTGCTTGCGTTCGCGTTGTATTTCAAACTCCTCGACTGCTGCTAAATTGACAGCACCAAGTCGGCTGAGCGATTGGCTAGTCTTCTCTAGTCGTTGTTGCCACTCTTGTTCGTCTGTCTCGTCAGGCAATGATTCAAGCACCGTTTTTAGGTGTTGCTCAATATCTTGTAGCTGCTCAATGTGGTTATTGGCACGCACATTAAAGCCTTCATACTCCAACTTATGGCTTTGAACAGCTGCTCGCATCTGCTCAACTTTTTTTATGACATCCTGCTGCCCCATTTCAAACTCTCGTAGCCTATGCTCGATATCATTCAACTGCCGTTGTTGTGCATTCTGTTTTTCTTCAAGTTCTTGCCTTTCAAGCAGCCAAATTTCTAGCTGTTCAGCATTTTCCTGCAACGGCAATTCAAGTTCGCGTGACTCTTCGGTTAATTGAGTTTGCTTGGACTTATAGGACTCATGTTGCTGTGTATTCCGCAACTGAGCCTGCTTAAGGTTTTGTAGTTGATTAGATAAAGTCTGTTGCTTGAGGGCTATCTGATGTTTTTGTGCTGTCAGTTGTTGCAATTGCTGACGACAATTCTGCAAAGCTTGTTGTTGCTGTTGCTCATTATCACCTATTTGTTCTAATCCTATTTGTTGCTCTTCTGTTTTTTCAATCAGTGCTTCAATGTCAAACTGTAACGTTTCTAGCTGATAAGATTCTTGCTCAAGCTGATCTTGATGTCGCTCAATCTCACCTTCTAACTTAACTTTTTGCGATTGGCGTTGCTTTTGCTGCTGTTCCGCCAGCTGCCGCCGATTCTCGGCAGACATCCACTGCGATTGACATTCCCTCTGCTTTCCTTCGTTGATTTGAAGTTGTGACATTGCCTGCGCTAACACACTTTCTTGTTCAACGATGAGGTTTTCGATATCAGCAACTGCCTTCATGTGTTGTTCGATGTCAACATCAACCTGTGCTATTGCATCGACAGTGACAAGTAAATTAGTTTGCTGTTTATCACTGCCGTAGATAACCCAATCGTTACCATACCAATGTCCTTCAGGTGTTATTACGCTAGATAAGCCTTGTTTTATCATTAATTGGCACTGTTCTAGGCTTTCAGCAACGGCTATCTGGGTCAGAAAATGGGGAACGCGATCGTTACTCAATAAGCTTGCCAATGCCCCTTCGGCTTTGTTTGTTGTAAAGCTATCAGCAAAAAATAGCTGCATGCCTTCTATCGGCTGCTGATCTGCTTGAGTGTCTAAGAGTAAGGCTTGTTTGTATTGCCCGAGAACCGTTTCTAATGCTTGCTGCCACTTAGGTTCCACTTTTAAATGAGACCATAAATACTGTCGGTCAATGCTTTGTGACGCTAGCCACTGTTCTGATGCTTCGTTATCGCCTTCGGCTGCTGATAATAGGGTTTTTAGTGATGTCTTCCTGGCTTTTAGGTTTTGAATATTGCCTTGTTGCTCGAACAAATCTTTCTTGATTTTATCGAGTTGAACCTTTTGCTCACTAATAACATTATTGCACTGGTTAACGGACTCTTTCGATGATTCAAACTGATGTAATGCCTCATCAGAAGCTGATGTTAATGTATCGAGTTGAGTAATCTCTGCAGATAAATCAATATCATTCAGTTCCCGTTTAACTTCGTTGAGCCGTTCTTCTGTCCTGACTCTCAGGCTCTTAGTCGCTTGAAGCTGTGATTGCTTACGTTGCAAGTCTTGCTGGCTTTGATACAACATATCGCGTTTGTGTTGCCAACGCTGTTGATGTGTTTGCCACCTCTCTTCGGCATCACTCAATTGCTCTTCTAACAACGCAATTTGCTCTAGAATCTCTTCTTGTTGAGGTAACACTTCTTCTAATTCTAACTGCGCACTTTCTATGGCTTCATCATCCGCAGAGGATTGCTCTATATTGTCTTTTAGTGAATCATTAATGTTTGATAACTCAGTAGCAACTTGCTGTAGCCTCTGTTTGCTATGAATCTGATTTTGCTCGATACGCGTAATATCTGTCCCTAATTGGTAGTAACGCTTTTGTGTATCAGAAAGCGCCAGCTGCAATGTTTGCTGTTTGAGCTTGTATTCGTTAATGCCCTTTTCGCCGCCTCGTTGTTCAGCAATAAAAGCTTCAATTTCGTTTTCTTGCTGCTTAATTGTGGCGTCTAACTCGCTAAGTCTCTGACTCACTTTCAGCCATCTAATTGCTGCCAATTGCCCTTTTAATAACCTTTCTTGTTGCTTGAGCTCTTTGTAACGTTTAGCTGCTGAAGCTTGACGCTGAAGTTTATCAAGTTGCAGCCCCAATTCAGACCGAATATCATCAAGCCGTTCGAGGTTTTCTCTTGAATGACGAATACGTGTTTCTGTCTCTCGTCGCCGCTCTTTATATTTTGATATGCCTGCCGCTTCCTCAATAAAAACCCTTAACTCCTGAGGCCGTGATTCAATCAAACGAGATATTGTGCCTTGTTCGATAATGGCATAACTTCTTGGACCCAACCCTGTGCCTAAGAATAAGTCCGTAACATCACGTCTACGGCACTTAGTGCCATTGAGGTAGTAGATAGATTGCGCATCGCGATTGACTAAACGCTTAACAGACAGCTCGTTATAATTCGCAAATTCACCTTGGATCCGGCCAGAACTATTGTCGAACGTCAGTTCTACTGTGCATTGAGAAACAGGTTTGCGTGATGATGAGCCGTTAAAAATAACATCGGTCATTGCATCGCCACGTAGATTTTTAGCTGAGCTTTCGCCTAATACCCACCGAACCGCGTCAATAACATTAGACTTACCACAGCCATTGGGTCCAACAACGGCAGTCATATCATGCGGAAATGGGATATTAGTCGGTTCTACAAACGACTTAAAACCCGCTAATTTAATCTTTTTTAAGCGCATGGTTTAGCGCATGGATCCTTATAGCAACGAAGATAGCTAATGCAATGTATCAAAACTCATCAACTGTAACAATTGGCGTTTTCATTCATCTTCAACAACTTATATACTATACACACTATCAATCTATAAAATTCATACTTTTCAATCAATTATGTCAAATAAAAGCGGCGTTAGTTATTTCATGCAAGGATTTAGTTTAATAAAAACTAAAGGCATTAGACGTTTTGTTTTCATTCCTCTTATGGTGAACTTGGTGTTGTTTTCTATTGCATTCACCTACTTAATAAAACAAGTCGATATATATATCCAAACACTTATCGATTGGATACCTAGTTGGCTTAGTTGGTTAACAGATTGGCTGAGCTACCTTATTTGGCCATTAGCACTTATTACCATCCTGCTCGTATTTTCCTACTTTTTTAACACCTTAGCTAACTGGATTGCAGCACCATTTAATGGTTTATTGGCTGAGAAAATTGAGTCTCACTTACGGGGAGAAACCATTGATTCTGGAGGTTGGATGGACCTTGTCAAAGATATTCCCAGAGTGCTTGGTCGGGAATTTACTAAATTAATATATTACATTCCGCGTGCAATCGGCTATCTGTTGTTGTTCTTTTTACTGCCTGTGATTGGTCAGGTAATTTGGTTCTTATTCACTGCTTGGATGATGGCCATCCAGTATTGTGATTATGCCTTTGATAATCATAAAGTACCTTTCACAACTATGCGCAAAGCACTACAGGCACAAACCGGTAAGTCGATATCTTTTGGTTCAGCAGTAACGCTATTTGCGATGATACCTATCGTCAATTTTCTGGTTATGCCAGTCGCTATTTGTGGTGCAACAGCAATGTGGGTTGATGAATACCACCCTGAATTAGGAAAAAGGTAGTTCTAGAGTCGTATATTCGGGCTTCGGATTATTACGAAGCCCGCTGCAAATTCTTTTCAAGAACGAGTTGCGGGATTTTGTCAGCCTCAACAGCTGGACTGAAAAAGAACCCTTGCATTGAGAAAC
>CAZVDU010000251.1:0-4197 GCA_964625615.1 uncultured Pseudoalteromonadaceae bacterium
GGGGTTATGAAGATATAGAGTTAAGCATCCGATTATGGTTATTCGGTTATCAAGTTGTGGTCGTTCCTAGCAGTATTATTTACCACAAATTTCGCACCAAATTCCGTTACGACCTCGATTTTTCTGACGTGCTGTACAACAAACTTCGATTGATTTTTTTGCACTTTGATGGCGAAAGGTTAAGACGTTTATGGCGGCATCATTTGCAATACCCCAGTGCAGAAATGGGTATTCAGCGACTCTACAAGGACGGCAGCGAAGCATTAAGAGACCACTTACGCGCGAACCGGGTGCAGAGCATGGACAATTTTTGTGATCGTTTTGGATTGGTCAGCTAAATGGCGCACGAGTTAGAGATCGGACATATTCACAATCAAGGTCACTTATTAAGTGACGGGCTAGACACAGCTATCATCAGCAGTCAGTTAAACCAGCTGAGTATTGATGTGTTACCACAAGCTATGGTTAATGCGCTAGATACCCTACTGACCGACACCAGATTTAACGACAAAGTCTATCGCATCAATAAACTACACCTCTCATTCTCCATGATGAAACAGGATTTACACACTCAAACTGCAGGCCAGATCTTTGCCAACCAACTGATACAAGCCTTATCAAACGCCTTACATAACGACATCGGCAACTCTGATAACATTAAATGTTATGCCAATAATGTTGAATACATGGGCTTTTTAATTAGCGACCTGCTTAAAGGCACTGCATGGCGCCAATGGCAGTACGCTGAATTCTCATCACTACAACATATAGAAAGTGATGAAGCGGCACTACAATTATTGGTAGCAAGAAGCACATGTTTAATCTCATTGGTGCGTACCATAGAGCAACAGCAAGCGTTAACGCTCTTGCAAACCGCGATTACTCCTGGAAGAGCACAAATGTTATTTGAGCAATGGGCAGGGGTACGGATTGATGAGGTGTTTAACAAACATTTTCTTACCCATACCGATCACTGGGTTCATGTATTGAACGAACAATCGGTAAAGCAAAACCTCTTTAGCCAAAGCCTCATCAGTGACGTCGTTAAGACTTTCATTCTGAGCATGACAAAACGCACACAGCAGCCTACGCAAATTAGTACCGTCTTAATTTCTATCGCTCAATTACTATTCATCTTAAAGCACAAAGAGACCATCTCTCAATGGCTTAAGAATGAGGCAAAAAATACAACCCAAACAAGTGCAGAGTTCAAGCAATTCAGCCCCAAAGAATATGCGCTTGCACGTCATTTACTGGCATTTATTCGTCAATCCAAAAACCATGCACAATACATTGCCCGAATGATTACCTTAAATGCAGACATGGACAAACAAGACAATATTGAGTCAACAGAGCGACACGAGACTCAAGGCTCGTCAACCCAACATATTGACTGCGCACATGCTGGCGTTGCTCTATTAGTACCCGTCATTATCAGCACCAGATTATTAGATTATTACTCGACAACCTTGGTCAGAAATGCCCTGTTCAACATTGCCCACGCCGATGACAACAATCCCGAATACAGTTGGCTATATTGGCTATTCCCAGACGATGATACCCCTTGTGCAAGCTACCCTGATCATTTACCAGCCAGCATACAGTTGGGACTAGATAAAGAACAACGAGCCGAGCTAATGACGTTAAACAACCAACCGGATAAACAACTATCTCGGCTGATCACGATGCAATTTGCAATACGTTTGAGTGGCCTCCAACTCAGCAGCATTGCTTACCTCAATCAGCAGTTTTTGCATATAGCTGGGGCAGTACAACAAGATAACAACGGTGTCCAAGTGTCACTGTCGCCGATTGCACTCAATATTGTGCTCAGTATGAGTGGTTTTAGTCCGTGGCAACAAAAACTGCCTTGGCTGAAGAAAACCTTAAGCATTGAGGTACGAAGCTGATGCCAACCACACACGCGATCAATAGTGAGCCGCTTCCTTACGCAAATTCACTTGAGTACATTAAGGATTACCTCACCCTGTTGTCATTGCAATTACACCGAGAAGTGATAATGACTCGCGCCTTGCGAGGTGATGATCGGCAAGAATCTTTTTTAGGTTTATTTATTTCAGAACAGGATATCGGCGCTATTTTGTCTGAACTACAGGGGCAAGTCGTCGAACAAGCACCACAAGCAGATGCACTCTCCACACGTATTGAAGCGCAAGAGTCGCATATTGAGCAAAAGCTAGCTCACACGACCTCCTTGTTGTCTTGGCAACGCTTACAACAAATTTTTTCGCTCGAACAAGAGCATATAAACATACTCTTGATTGCACTAGCGCCTGAAATAGATGACCGTTTTGCCAAAGTTTATGCTTATTTGCATGATGATGTATCACGTAAAAACCCTTCTGGTGCATTAATCGAAAAGCTCTTTGTCTCGCATGATTTAAGCGCCAGCAACACACGCTTAGCCTTACATACGGACTCACCTTTGCTGAAGTTCGCTTTGTTGCAATGGCAGGACAATGACAAAACGTCCTTACTACATCGTGGCATTAAACTATCCACAAGAGTCACACACTACCTGCTTGATATGAATAAGGCTGACGAAAGCTTGATGCCTTATCTACAAACAGGATGGATGGGTGCGCCTCAATTAATCCAAGATGATCTCGCCTTATCGACGCTTAACCAAGCAGAAATCTGGTTGAACAACCCTGCTCCTTTAATGTTACTTCCTGAGCCTGGCGCAGATTTGGACATCTGGCTGAACCTTTTTTGCACCCACGCTAAGATCGGGTTGTTAAGTTTAGATTGGCAACACCTAACAGCATTACCCATAGACCAAGCCCAACCTATATTAGTAGCCTTTATTCGAGAAGGGCATTTAAGCAACAGCCTGCTACATCTGGTCGGCATTGATGAGCAGGCCAAGTTGTTGCGTCAGTTTTTAATCAAACTCGCGACGCCTTTGCTGTGTTTGTCTTTTAACAAGCCTCCAGCATTAGACGAGTTCCCTATCATCACCCGGCCTTGCAGCATTACCCCAATGTCGCCCGACAGTTGTGTGGCCTGCTGGCAGTATGAGCTGGACGGCTTCCCTGAATTATCGGTCAGTGAAATCAAAGCGCTGGTGCACAACTACCCTATTGGCGTTCGTAATCTGCGTGCAATTTGCTCAAACCTGCCAACCAGTCATAGCGCGAGTGAGTTCCGTCAACAATTGACGCAAGCATGCCGGCAACATGTGTCGCATAAAATGGCGGATGTTGCACAAGGTGTGTCTACACCTTTTACGTTCGACGATCTGGTTCTTCCTGAAGCAAACTTGCAAGCGTTGAGAGACATTATTGCGGCTCAAAAAGACAGTACTAAAGTTCTCAGCGAATGGGGGCTGGCTGACGTATTTTATCAATCAAGTGCCAGTGCTGTGCTCTTTGTTGGACCGTCCGGCACAGGTAAAACGATGGCGGCCAATGTGATGGCAAATGAGCTGGAACTTGACCTGTTTAGGGTTGATTTAGCCGGCGTTGTCAGCAAATACATCGGCGAAACTGAAAAGAACCTCGACAAAATTTTTAGTATTGCGGCGATATCGAAAGTCGTGCTCTTTATTGATGAAGCCGACGCATTATTTGGCAAAAGAACTGAGGTGAAAGATGCACACGACAGATACGCCAACATCGAAGTGAGTTATCTCCTGCAAAAAATGGAACAACACCCTGGTTTAGTAATTTTGGCGAGCAACTTAGGCCAAAACATTGATGAAGCCTTTTCTCGCCGCTTTAGCAGCATAGTTGAATTCTCCCTACCTAAAGCACCGGAGCGGTTAGCTTTATGGCAAAAACTAGAAAACACTCAAGCACCTTTACATGACTATATCGACTTGGATTTCCTTGCACAACGCTTTGAAATCAGTGGTGGGCACATCCGCAACTGTATTTTACAAGCGGCTTATCAGGCTGCTTCACAGAACGAACCTATCGGCATGCAAATGCTAATACGCGCATTAAGTAAGGAGTATGCAAAATTAGGTAAGCCCATCAGCAAAAATAGCTTTGGTGACTACTATGCCGTCATTCGACGTGAAGCCAACGGTATAGGATAAGCATAATGTTAACCCAATGGCATTTACTGATGGAGCAACTACAACAGTCCGAGATAGAAAAAGAAGACTTGGTTGGAGACACAGGTGATGTCGACAAACAAAACGACACCTCTCGCACAACAAGATCACATTCA
>CAZVDU010000252.1:0-4196 GCA_964625615.1 uncultured Pseudoalteromonadaceae bacterium
ATATGAGGAGGTCGACTGCCAGAGGCGATAAAGTATTCAGGTAAAGGAAGATTTAATTGTTGTATCTTGCACGTCAGTGCGTAAATTATTCTACTGCCTAAACTATGGCCTAATAAAATATACGGAAGCTCTGTGATATAGGATATGTGCGTTATTAGCTCCTTGACAATATCATCCATATTGTCATGAGGCGTTTCTTGCATTCTATGCGCTCGCCCTGGTAATTGTACTAACACAATTTCAACATCATGCCCAAAGTGTTTTGGCCAGTCAGAATATATGTGCGCTGATCCCCCAGCGTATGGAAAACAGAAAAGGCGAACTTTAGGTGCTTTTATAGGCTTAGGTATTACAAATAAGTTTGGCTTTTTCACTCTTTATTCTTCTTTGTTCCCTGATGAGGCAATAATATAACGTTGGTTTTATTTTTTCACCTCTTTAAGTTATTTAACCTGTGGCTATTCCTGGTTTATGACCGTGTCTATCGATTCCCAGTATTAGGCTTGATCTTATCTATGGTATAGTGCCTGGGAATTTAGATTTTGTATCACATAACACAAAACAAGGAGAGATTGTGCCTAACATTTCCACGTCAAATACATTCATTAAGAAGCGAAGAAGAGGGAATTATGATCGCTAAACTTATCACTTTTGAGTGGCGTTATTTCGTTAGGCAGCCATCATTCTTTGTGCTGAGCTTCTTGTTTTTTATCGCTCCTTTTGTCTACATGACTGTCAATAGCATATCGAAGTTTTCGGGGCCAAGTGTTATGTATAACAGCCCTCATACCATAGCAACGGCCATGCTAACGTTAGGTATTTTCTCTGTATTTCTCGTCGTTAATTTTGTTGCTGATGCTGCGACAAGGAATAGTTCGTCAAACATGGCCGAACTGATTTATACAAAGCCATTGCCT
Organism: uncultured Pseudoalteromonadaceae bacterium; assembly: GCA_964625615.1. GTDB lineage: Bacteria > Pseudomonadota > Gammaproteobacteria > Enterobacterales > Alteromonadaceae > M269. The sequence continues at coordinate 918 of CAZVDU010000252.1, forward strand.
TTTTTCCAATACCGCTTAGGGCAATTCTTAGGAGCCTATGTTGTTTGTGTCACTGTCTTTGCTTTTGTCCCCTTAGGGCTCTATCTTGGATCAAGTATGCCTTGGGTAGATGAAGGGCGTATAGGTCCACAAATCCTTAGTCATTATCTGCTCCCTTTTGTCTATTTGTCGTTGACGACGCTTCTGATTGTATCAGTCGTTTTATATTCGGTTGCATTACGTTTCAGCAGCATGATGGCCGTTTATGTGGCTGCATTAGGGCTTCTTGTTTTATACCTACAACTTGGAAGGATTTTTAATGAACCAGATCAGCGAGAGTGGGTCGCTCTGCTGGATCCATTTGCTTTTAGGACATATTTAAATGTTTCTGAGTATTGGACAGCCTATGATAGGAATAACCAGGTTATCTCCTTATCGGGTGACTTGTTAATTAATAGGCTGTTTTGGATCGGCAGCAGCATCGTATTACTGTTAGGTATAGGTCGATTATTTGCACCGCTCAGATTGCCAAAGAACAAATCGTCAAAGAAAGACTCACCATCTGTGGTGTTATCCGGTGCTATTTCTGATAAAGCTACCAAGAACAAATACCAAGAGGGCTCTGGTTTTACTCAGCTTAGAGCAAGGACAATATTAGAAGCTAAACAGGTCATTCTAAGTCCTGGGTTTTTGACGATATTACTTTTTTCGGTAGCGGCATTGATTAGTATGCTAGTCAGCACTAGCTCATTTTACGGCTCTCAAGATTGGCCGGTGACGCAGAATATGGTATCGAGTATCAGTGCCTCGCTTGGTTTCTTAGTGATTATTGTTGTGGCTTTCTACACAGCAGAGGTTGTTTGGCGAGAGCGCAATGTTGGTGTATCTGACATGATTGACAGTATGCCTGTTAGCAACAAAACGCTGTGGTTTTCAAAGTTGTTATCTGTGCAACTGGTTATTGTTGTTATTTACCTGGCTGGAATGTTTTGTACGATTTTATTTCAGCTCATCAAAGGCCAAACGAATATAGAATTATCCCAGTATGCGATTCGACTTTCTTATTTCAGTTTGATTCCCCTGGCTATTTCCTCAGTCCTCGCGTTTTTCATTCAAGCATTAAGCCCTAATAAGTATATGGGCATGTTTATCTTTATTGCCCTTAGTGCATTGCTGGCGTTGGGCGCTCCACAAATAGGTATTGAACATCATATGTTTAATTACGGATCTTTCCCGTCGTTACGATACTCTGATCTCAATGGCTATGGTTGGTCTCTGACAAGTCGGCATTGGTATTCAGTTTATTGGGGGGCTTTAGCGGTCATCATTAGTATTGTGACCTATTGCTTATGGCAACGTGGTCCACAGATGAATTTCAACGCTAAAGTGCGTTTGTTAAAGCATACCATGACCTATCGTAGCAAAATTGCGATTGGCGTTATGCTTATTGTATTTATTAGCTCTGGCAGCTTTATTCATTATAACACGCGTGTATTAAATGAGTTTGCTACTCAAGAAGATGCTCTCGATGCACGTGAAACTTACGAAAGAAACTTTAGTGAGTTTGAAAGTAACGCGAGTCCTCAAATAGTGTCTATTGACGCCGATATTGCGTTGTTTCCTAAGGACAGGCGTATAGAAGCTAAATCAAATTTTGTTGTACACAATAAATCGGAAGAAGTGATTGATAAGTTTCTTGTGAACCTACCAGACTTTAGCTCTGTCCATGATGTAGAGATAGAAGGTGGTAAGTTAATGCCTTTGAATGACGATCACTTCACGGCATGGTTTAAATTCGACGAACCGATGCTCCCGAAAGAAAAACGTAAGGGGTCATTCAATGTCGTTAGGGAACATCATGGCTTTAAAGATCGTGGTGAAGATACCGCTTTAGTGCGTAATGGAATTTTTATTCGGAATGACCAGTTATATCCAAGCTTTGGCGTCAGTAGAAGTGCTTATATTTCAAATGCATCAGAGCGTAAAAAAAGAGGTTTGCCAGCTGCTCGTCGAGCATACCTATTGGAAGACAGCTCCCGTTACAATGAAACGGTTTTTGGTGATTTAGACGGTGGCCAAATTGAGTTTTCCGCTACGGTGTCAACCAGTGCTGACCAAACAGCGATAGTACCCGGGTACTTGCAAAGACAATGGGTCGAAAACGAGCGTAATTATTTCCGCTATGAAATGGACTTGACGATGGAAAATTACTTTAATATTTCATCGGGCATCTATGAGGTCAAAAAAGAGATCTACAAAGGTGTGGAGATTGCGATTTATTATCATAAAACACACCATTGGAATATCGATAGAATGATTGAGTCTGCTAGAGACTCTTTAGATCATTTTTCAGCGATGTTTGGTCCATATCAGCATAAACAACTACGCATTATTGAGTTCCCAGGCTATGCCTCTTTTGCCCAAAGCTTTCCTAACACTGTCCCCTATTCAGAGGCAATAGGCTTTACCACTGATCTGCGCGACACGTCAAAAATAGATGCTGTCTACTACGTGACAGCTCATGAAATAGCGCATCAATGGTTCGGGCATCAATTGGACTCTGCTAATGTCCAAGGAAGCCAGGTGATTTCGGAGTCTTTGTCTCAATATGCAGCACTGACTTTAATGGAAAAGAAATACGGTGAAACTAAGTTAAGAAAGTTTTTAACCTATGAGTTAAGGGAATACTTGCGTTTTCGGAGTTTTGAGTCTGTCGAAGAGATGCCTTTGCTTAGGGCTGAAAATCAGCAGTATATTCATTATAAGAAAGGCTCAATAGTCATGATGGCTATCAAGGATAGGATCGGCGAAGAAGCATTCAACGCTGCACTAAGAAAGTTGTTCGAGCAGTTCAGGTTTTCAACGGGGCGCCTAGCCACAACCCTTGATTTAGTCGCGGCATTAAAAGAAGGAAAAACAAAGGAACAGCAAGCGTTTATTGATGACTCATTTAATAAGATAACCTTATATGACATAGAGATAGATGATGCGTCGTTAGAAAGCGATGGTCAGCAATATACGGTTAAGCTCAATGTTCACGCTAGGCATCAAACCTCTGATGGCCTTGGTGACGAGACCGAAGAAGATTTCGATGATTGGGTTGATATCGTTTTATTCTCAAACGATCCTGACGACTTTGAAGCGAGTAATGAAATTTTATATCGCCAAAAACACCGTTTGGTGAGTGGTGAAAATGAGCTCTCTATTACAGTAACAGAGAAACCTAATTATGTTGGTGTTGATCCCTTTGTTCGATTCATTGATCGAAAAACAAGTGACAATATACGCAGTCTTTAGAGT
>CAZVDU010000253.1:0-4168 GCA_964625615.1 uncultured Pseudoalteromonadaceae bacterium
CTAGGTTCGTCACCAACGTTCAATATAGATATTTGTGCCGATGTACCTGTTTTGGGTGTATTGATCATCCTAAAAACGGCCCAGTGCTGACAAGGGTCTTCAACAATTCGCATATTACCCCAGGGTAATGGAATGCCATTACCGCGATAAACTGCTTTGAGTTTGCCAGGCGCGTAAGCGTCGAAATAATGCCAGTGGCTATAAGGTGAAACGGCTGTCATACGGCGCATGGCAACAGATGCTGATACGCCAAGCTGTTCGTGAATAGTGACTTCATAGCCTTGCCTGTCTAATTGTTGTCGATAGGGAACTTTAGGACAAAGTAGTGCGCCGGCAAAAAAGCTTGATTCAAAGTCTCGCCATGCATGCAATATATCTTGGGCATCTACCGTCGAAGAGTTGTGAGCCGGTGCTGAGTCTCCGGGGAGTACGTTGTATTGGTTTCTACCTGTAATTAAGACGCTTTTTAGTCCATCTTTGTTATGTAAAACACTGTGGCCAATGTGCACGGCCAAGTCATACTTCAAACGGGTTTTCTTTGTTTTTAAAAGCTCGTTGATATGAATAGCATTAGGTGGATCGAAAAATGATGTAACAACGCTTTTGGTGCTCACACCTAGTTCATCCCTAGCCTCTTGTGGAGCGCGGTTAAACCACTTTATCTTTAAGCCGAGTTGCTTAGTGATATCAATTAAATCATCAACACTGAGGGGTAAACGTTTAAGGCCGACTTCTTCAGCGGCTCTTTCAAGGTCAGGGAAGTGGTTTTGATGATGTTCCTGGTGCGCGCGGATCAGTAAGTGTGCAAATTGTCGACCGCTGATGCCTGTTTGTGACAGCATCTCAGGGATGGCGATTTGTAAAATCTCATTTGAGAAGAGAAAGCTTGGCTCTAAAGCCATGCCGCTTATACCGCCTCGACTGCCTTTTACTGGCGTAATTGCTTGTTCTTCAGGGACATCATCAAGAAACCAGTCGACTTCTTTTTGAAACACAGTGGCAATTACATTTAGCATTTCTTCACTGGGCACACGTTTGCCACGTTCGATCATAGAAAGGTAAGACACCGACGGTGCAGATTCTGGATTTACCCTCACACAACGCGCCGATAAATCCTCCATAGTGAGGTTGTTTCGTTTGCGCAAGTTGCGAATTTTTGTGCCTAATAGGTGTGATTTGCGACTTAAACTTTTAGTACTTTTCATTTTCTACACTCTCTAATCTTACACTTCACACTGACTGGTTGCATTTTCGTTTCTCAATAAAGGGCCGCAACGCTTTATTTATAAGCGTTAGGCACTTTTTACCTTACGGTCTGAATGTGCCTTGTGAAATTACACAGTTTTGTAAAATTTACATTGTGAAATTTTAATTGTGAAATTGTAGTGAAAAATATCCTATTCTTCAAATCAAGCAAAGTGAGTAACCCAAACAGAAAACGTTTTAATCACTTGCTTTTTCATTCGTCAAAAAATAACGAGGATTTAAAGATGAATATGCCCGCTTTAAAAAATAGCCAAATACATCAGGGCTTTTACAACTTCATCAATGAAGAAGTATTACCTCTGTGCTCTATTAACGAGACCACTTTTTGGCAAGACTTTGAACAACTCGTCGCTGATTTAACGCCACGCAATCAAAGCCTTTTGAAAACACGCCAAGATCTTCAGAACAAGATTGATCAATGGCATCAAGATCACAAAGGTCAGGCAATCAACCAGGATATTTATCAGCGTTTCTTAAAAGAGATTGGTTATCTTGTTGATCAAGGCCCTGATTTTGAAATTTCTACGCAGAATGTCGATACAGAAATTGCACAAATGTCTGGACCGCAGCTCGTCGTGCCAATCACTAATGAACGTTTTGCACTCAATGCTGCTAATGCACGCTGGGGCAGTTTATATGATGCACTTTATGGCACAGATGTTATCGCTAAAGACCCCTCACAAAAGACGACGGGCTATGACCAAGCGCGTGGCGAACACGTTATTGCATACGCTAAAGACTTTCTTGACCAGAACTTCCCTTTGACGTCTGGTTCACATAAAGATGTAAAAAGTTACGTTGTTTATTATCAACACTTACTCGCCTTCTTCCCTGATGGCAGTCAAAGTGGCTTGCGAGACCCACGCCAGCTTGTTGCACTTTGTGGTTCTAAAAGCGCACCAAATTCTATCGTTTTAAAACATAACGGCTTGCATGTTGAAGTTATTATCGATCGCAATGGCAGCATAGGCTCAACTGATGCAGCAGGTGTTCAAGACATCCAATTAGAAGCGGCTTTAACAACCATTATGGACTTTGAAGATTCTGTTGCCGCAGTTGATGGTGAAGATAAAGTCCATGCTTACCGCAATTGGTTAGGTCTAGTGAAAGGCGACTTAACAGCAACTTTTACTAAGAATGGTCAGCAAGAAACGCGTTCAATGAACCCAGATCGTGTTTTCACAACGGTTGACGGTGATGATTACCCTCTGCACGGTCGTTCGTTGATGTTAGCGCGCAACGTTGGCCACCTAATGGATACCGAGCTAATGCGCGACGCTGAAGGTAATCTAGCGCCAGAAGGTATCATTGACGCTGTTGTTACCGCATTGATTGGCAAGTTAGATCTGGAAAAAACGCGTGGTTTGTCAAACTCACGTACAGGCAGCATCTACATTGTGAAGCCTAAAATGCATGGCCCAGAAGAAGTCGCATTCACATCTGAGTTGTTTGAACGTGTTGAGCAAATGCTGGGTCTTGAAAAGAACACCATCAAATTGGGCATTATGGATGAAGAGCGCCGCACGACAGTTAACTTAAAAGCTTGTATTCGTGAAGCGCAGGAACGTTTGGTGTTCATCAATACAGGGTTCTTAGACAGAACTGGAGACGAGATTCACACGAGCATGCATGCCGGTGCTGTCTTGCCAAAAAATCAGATCAAGCAGCAGCCATGGATACGTGCCTACGAACAGCGAAATGTCAGTATTGGCCTTAAATGCGGATTACCCGGTAGAGCGCAAATTGGTAAAGGCATGTGGGCGATGCCAGATGAGATGAAAGAGATGATGAAGAACAAGATTGATCATCCTCGTTCAGGTGCAACAACAGCTTGGGTCCCATCACCAACAGCAGCAACTTTGCACGCGTTGCATTATCACCGTGTCGACGTGTCTGCGACTCAACAACAGATCCGCTTACAACAAACGGCGGCGGCAGGTTTGAGTGAAGTGTTAACAATCCCGTTGATGACACAAAGCTGCAAATTGTCCGATAGCGATATCGAACGTGAACTAGAAAACAACATCCAAGGCATCTTAGGTTATGTGGTGCGTTGGGTAGAGTTAGGTATTGGGTGCTCAAAAGTACCGGATATTGACCAGGTTGGTTTAATGGAAGACAGAGCGACGCTCAGGATTTCCAGCCAACACATTGCAAATTGGTTAGAGCATGGAATATGCGACCAAGAACAGGTTGATTCAATCATGACAAGAATGGCAGAGGTTGTAGATGCTCAAAACAGCACAACAGCTGGCTACATGCCTATGTCGACCAACCTAGAGAAGAGCTTGGCTTATCAAGCAGCTCGCGAGTTAATCGTGGCAGGTAAAGAACAGCCGAACGGCTATACAGAGCCTGTTTTGCATCACTACAGATGTCTTGCGAAAGCCGCTTCAAATTAGTGCCCTGATAGAAATAGAAACGACCTTTTCCGACAGAGCTTTGATAGATGTGCACTTATTAGTACCCCTAGCTTAGCTCTGAAGAAAGCCTTGTTTCTCAATAGGACACATAAGAATTTAATTCCATTTTATAGTGAGAAAACCAATGACTACATACAGAGAACATATTTCAACAGCAGCCAACAGCGTAGCGCAACAAGGCGACGCATGGGCCGCAATTGATCCAGAGAACATCGCACGTATGCGTTTGCAAAACCGTTTCAAAACGGGTTTAGATATCGCACGTTACACCGCAAAAATCATGCGTGAAGATATGGACGCCTACGACAAAGATAGCGCTAACTACACACAATCTTTAGGTTGCTGGCACGGCTTTATCGGTCAACAGAAAATGATATCGATCAAAAAGCATTTTGGCACAACTAAGGGCCGTTATTTGTATCTGTCTGGTTGGATGGTTGCGGCTATGCGTTCTGAGTTTGGCCCGTTACCTGATCAGT
>CAZVDU010000254.1:0-4111 GCA_964625615.1 uncultured Pseudoalteromonadaceae bacterium
AGTGAAAAATACGTAAACAAAGTGTCATGATATAGTAGCCTCAAAGCCTTTTTTCACATACATTAGCACCGTTTATTTGTACTTGGAGAAAACCATTGCGTGATCATGACGCCGACCCACTTACCGATTATATTGAATATCCACCCTTAGAAATGCTCGCGCGATCTGAACAGTTTTATCAGGAGATAAAAAGACGCCATAGCATTCGCCAATTTAGCGACAGAGATGTCCCTAGAGAAATAATAGAGAACTGTATAAAGGCAGCAGGCACAGCGCCTAATGGTGCCAATCACCAGCCTTGGCACTTTGTGGCTATTCACTCTCAAGACGTTAAAAAACAAGTGCGTGAACAGGCAGAGCAACACGAGCGTGGCTTTTATGAAGGGCGTGCGGGTGAAGAATGGTTACAAGCCCTAAAGCCACTTGGCACTGACGCCAGCAAGCCCTACTTGGAGCATGCACCTTGGCTGATCGCTATTTTTAGTCAGAAAAAAGGTGGCTTGTCGGTCGAAGATCAAAATACCAATTATTATGTGCATGAGTCAGTTGGCATCGCGACAGGGTTCTTAATTAATGCATTACATAGCTCTGGTCTAGTCACATTGACGCATACGCCAAAGCCTATGTCATTCTTGTCCAAAATTTGCAACCGCCCTGATAACGAACGCGCTTATATGCTCTTAATTGCGGGTTATCCTGGTGAAGGCGCATCGGTGCCACATCATGCTAGTACGAAAAAACCGTTGAGCGACATCGCTACTTTTTTATAGGATTATGATGAAAAAAATTGCCATTTCATTGCTGTTAGCATTTACACTCAGTGGGTGTGATAAAAACGAAGTAGGCGATGTTTCCTTAGGCGTTTTTACCACCAAAGATATTAAGCTAAATACCTTAATTGATCCGATAGTCACTGGCGTTACCTGCCATGTCGCCAGTATAGAAGCAGATTTGAGTTTAGCCGATCCATCTGACAGTTCGATAGCATGCCGTCAAACGGGTGAGATTACTGCTGAGATGATTGCTCATATCGACAAATCAAAATCAGGTGACGTCGTTTTTAAGAAGTCGAAAAGTATTTTGTTTAAAAGTATGAAAATACGACGAATTTATGATGCTGAGTCTCAAACTCTGATGTATGTTTCCTATTCTACTAAAGAGACATCAGGCAGCTTCAAGCATAGTTTATCAACCGTCCCCCTATGGGGCACAAAGGCTTATCAATCTCCGCTATGAACAAAATTACACTAAAATTATTAATGGCAATAATCCCCACTTTTATCGCCACGAAAACAATCGCAGGAAACAACGACTTTCAAGCTTGGTCTCAAGTCGCGGTTAACGGTTCAGCAACCAAAGACAGTCGTTTTTTACTGTGGTTCGACGGACATGCACGTTATGGTGATGATGCGAGCCGTTTAGCCACCAGCATTGTGCGCCCTGGCATCGGGTGGAAAGCCACCAGCAAACTCAACCTTTGGGCTGGTTATGCACGTGTTAGAAACCCGGTTGAAGGGTTAGATATCAAAGAAGACCGTATCTGGCAGCAAGCGACTTATCCTGTCGTCTCTATTTTTGGTGGTAACTTAACGGGTAGAACTCGATTAGAACAACGAACCCGTGATGACTTTGGTGATGACACCGGTAATCGAGTTCGCCATATGTTCCGTTGGTCAAAAGCCTTGTCTGAAAATTACTCTCTGATCTTCGCTAATGAATACTTTTTTAATGTTGATAATACGGATTGGGGACAGCGCAGTGGCTTTGATCAGAACAGGGCCTATGCAGCGATAGGCTGGCAGGCGGCCAAAAAGACACGTGTTGAATTTGGTTATTTACATAACAACATTAACAGCGCGGGCTCATCTAACCAAACCAATAACGTGTTCTCACTTGGTTTGTTCCACAAGTTGTAAGAACAAAGGAATAGCTTAACGTGCCAAATTTTATAGTGGAATACAGTGAGCCGTTAGCTGAGCAGGTATCAGTCGAAGAGCTTATGAGTACCGTCTATGAAGGTGCTAAAAATAGTGGTCACTTTCCTGCTGATGTTATTAAGGTGCGCACGCAAGTGCGTACTGATTATCAATTAAGAACAGGCCAAAAGGATTTTTTGCATATTGCAGGACATATACTCAGCGGTCGCACTGATGAACAAAAATTAGAGATTTCTCAAGCCGTCATGACGGAACTAAAAGGGCTGCCATTAAAGAGTACGTTTGTATCGGTCGAGATAGTCGATATACATCGAGAGAGTTTTGTCGATCATACCTTCTAGGTAATCGCGAAAGAAACTGTCCCTTACAAGCTTGTCTTTTGTTTGTATTTCGGTAGGCTGAAAGCAATCATCAACAGGAAAGATTAAAATGCTCCCACGTGCAAAGGATCTGCGCAAAGGTCGGTTATCATCAAGTGGTTACACTTATTCCGTGAATGCAACAACGTATAAAAGAATACCTACTTTTTCTAACTTCTCTTCAGCACGCAAGCTTGTTTTATCGATAAAACACTCAGATGATGCCTATTTGACTGAAACGATCGGTTTTGTCGTTATGCCAGACCATTTCCACTGGCTATTTACATTGGGTAATCAGGAAACACTGAGCAATGTAATGAAGGTCGTTAAAGGTCGCAGTGCTCAATTGATTAACCGTCAACAGGGTTCATCGGGAGGCATTTGGCAAAAAGGGTTTTATGACAGGTGTATACGGAGAGAAAGTGATTTACGAAGCATCACTCGTTACATAATTGCTAACCCGTTGAGGGCCGGGTTAGTAAACAATATAAAACAATATCCTCACTGGGATTGCATCTATATTTAAGACTTTGAAAATAATAGATAAGTCATAAACTCTTCGCGACTGAAGTCGCTCCTACAAAACCAAGTAGGAGCGGTTTTGACCGCGAAGGCGGTAGAGTTCAGCTTATGCTTTTTCGACTGTCTGCTCTATCGAACCAAAAATGCTATTTTGGTTTTCATCGATCATTTCAATCTTCACTTTATCACCAAAACGCAAGAATGATGTGCTCGGTGAGCCGTTTCGTATGGTTTCGATCATACGAATTTCTGCTATACAGCTATACCCTGCACCACCTTGACTAACTGGCTTGCCAGGCTCTTCACCGTCTTTGTTAGAGACAGTACCAGAACCAACGATAGTGCCGGCTGCTAGAGGCCTTGTTCTGGCTGCATGTGCGATCAATTGACCAAAGTTGAACGTCATATCGATGCCTGCATTAGGTTTACCGAATAACTCACCGTTTAAGTAACTCATCAAAGGTAAAGACAACACGCCGTTTTCCCATGCAGCACCTAATTCATCCGGTGTTACACAGGCTGGGCTGAATGCGCTGGAAGGCTTAGATTGGAAGAAACCAAAACCTTTACCCAGTTCATTCGGGATAAGGCCACGCAGTGATACATCGTTCACTATCATCACGAGCTGGATGTAATCCAATGCATCAGTCGCAGAAACACCCATAGGTACATCGCCAGTAATAACAGCAACTTCAGCTTCAAAGTCAATGCCAAATCCGTCGTCTTGCGGCATTAAGATATTATTACGTGGTGCCAAAAAGCTATCAGAACCACCTTGATACATTAAAGGATCTGTCCAGAAGCTCGGCGGCATCTCTGCATTACGCGCTTTACGCACCAATTCGACGTGATTAACATAAGCACTACCATCAGCCCATTGGTAGGCTCTTGGTAACGGTGATTCGCACGCTGTTTGATCAAAAGCCTGACCTTCAATCGCGCCACTTTCTAGCTCAGTAGCACGTGCGTTCAGAGCTGCTTCAACCAGGTTCCAGTTGTCTAATGCAAACTGCAGTGTTGGAGCAATATCATCAGCCGCAACAACTTTAGTTAGCGCTTTGTTTACAATCGCTAATGAACCGTCGCGACCTTTCTTTAAACTCACTAATTTCATATTTTTTCCTTATCTGAGTCTAAGTATTAAGCTTCTTCGGTTTTTTCTTCACCGATAACGCCACGTTCTAATTGGTCACGCTCGATAGATTTAAATAAAGCTTTAAAGTTACCTTCGCCAAAGCCATCATCTTCTTTACGTTGAATAAATTCAAAGAAAACAGGGCCTAATACAGTTGC
>CAZVDU010000255.1:0-4053 GCA_964625615.1 uncultured Pseudoalteromonadaceae bacterium
AGGTACAACAGACAATAGCGCTGGCAAAGCAGCAAAAGGTGCCATATTTTCAATACCAGTAGCAAGCATAATGATAGATAAACCGATTAAAATACCAGAACAGAATAAATATAAATAATTGAAATTAATTGAATTTTTCACAACACTTCCTTTTTTCAAGATTTGTATTTAAAAATAGCGTGCACAACCCACTTAACGCCAAAGATCAAGAACAGGCAGGCCAACGGATTAGGTGTAGGAAAAATGCCCTGTAAACTACCAAAGTACCAAGGGATAATCAGCAAACCTGAAAACAACCCAAATGAACTCGACTTATCATAACGAGGCCGCTCAAACTCATCCAAACGTATCCAGTTATAGATGAGTAAGCCGATCATTAAGAAGCTGAAAAAGAACGTCAAACTTAATGGCACAGATACTATATAATCAATGATAGATAAACTGGGATTAGCGCCCTTTTCAATTCCGTAGTGCACACCAATAAAACCACCTATTGAGCCACACAGTGCTACAAAAGCGATGCGCTGAATATTTCGTTTTCGCAGCCATAACTCGCCTTTACCGATAGTATTATTCATTCTGTTTCATCCTTAAATATTTGCTCAATCGGTTGCTCGAATAAGCGGCTTATTTTAAATGCTAATGCTAAAGATGCGTCATGCTTACCCGTCTCAATGGCATTCACAGCTTGGCGAGACACTTTAAGTCGGCCAGCTAATTCAGCTTGACTCCATTGCCGTTCGGCTCTGAGTACGCGTAGGTTATTTTTCATAAGGAGTCATCAATACATTACATATAGTCATGTTTACTTGACATTAAAAGTAATACAGCTGCAATAATATGTCAAGCATACCTGACATATTATTGGTTTTATGTTCTCTATATGAAACGAATGGCGAGGCTAATAAATTGACTTTTATAAGGATGAAGGGCACACATAAGCGAATGAGTGTATATTTGAAAGTTTCATTGCACTTGAAGAAGGGCTGATTCAAGCCCCACTACTCATACTTTTAAGCTCCAACGCCTACCAGTACATCCGTCCTCAAACTGCAATTAAATCCAAACATCATTTTCTGCAGTGCGCTCGCTACCTTGATCACCCGTATTTTTAACGCCCCGAGGTTCTATTAACAACAATTTGACCTCATTTTCAGCATAAGGTTTATGCTCAACGCCTTTGGGCACAACAAACATTTCACCGTCTGACAGCTCAACATGACCATCTCGAAAGTCGATACGCAATTTTCCTTCTAATACAATGAAGGTTTCATCCGTATCGTGATGGTCGTGCCAAACAAAATCGCCCTGTATTTTGACAACTTTGAATTGGTAGTCGTTCATCTCGGCAATAACTTTAGGCGCCCACTGCTCACTAAAGAGAGACAGCTTATCTTTAAAATTTAACGCTTTGTAGTTCATGGTTTCCCTTGTGGCTTAGCCCCTCAATCGAGATGCCTACCTTTTTGTAAAAGTAAAAAGTATCGTAATGCCCGATAAAGCAGCCAAATTACCTTTTATTGTATCTCACTTGTAGGAGCTGGCTTTAGCTGCGAATAAACCTTTTGGTGAGTAACATTCGCGGCTAAAGCCGGCTCCTACAAAAAAGATTACTAATCTCTAAGCCATATTAATTGGAACACCAAGTGATCACATACTTATGCAGATTGGCACAGTGAGATAGAGGCAAAGGCCTAAACACCTATTCAGGCCTTTTCAAAAAACCTAGAAGCCCTTATTGAGCTTCTGATTCTATAACCACCCCACCTTTGAAGTGCGTATCTATTTTGACTTTATAGTGCATAGCTACTTCATCACAGGCATGCTTTTTAGGGCAAATGTCGCAATCTTTAATCACTTTCTCTGGCAAGCTGTCCATGGCTGTTGGTGTAAAACCAAGTTTAGCGAAAAAGTCTGGAACACGTGTTAATACTACAACACGCCGTAATTCGATATGACGGGCCAGTTCTAACAAATATTGGATCATGGCTTTACCCTGACCAGCGCCCTGTGCTTCAACATCAATGCCAACTGAACGTACTTCTGCTAAACCTGTTTGGTAGATGTATAAACAGGCACAGCCAACCACACGATTATCAGCCTCTGCGACGACAAAGTTTTGAATGTCATGCACAATATTATCGCGACTTCTTGGCAGGGTTTCGCCTTGCTCTGTCCAATAATTAATAATGCGCTGAATATCATCCACATCGGTCATTTTAGCGTGTCGTACTGAGAGCGCTTTCGCTTTTTGTGCATTCAAACGCTGTTGCACTAAGCGCAGTGTTGATTGAGTTTGCTCAGCACCCGGGCTTCCTAATACTCGGCTGCCGAATAACGCTTCTTTACCCGATTGGAATTTCTCAAGACTTTGCTGAACTTGCTCCCTCGACGTACCACCCAGTACCTGACGCTTGTTCAGAATAGATTCAATCGATAAATGTTGATAAACATCTTTTTCTATTTTATCACTAAAGGTTTTGAGTTCTGCCAAGGTAAAATCTTCTAAAGGTTTACCTTTTTCAATCGCGTTGAGTACTACTTCACCCACAATATGATGCGCTTCTCTGAAGGGGATATCTTTGCCAACCAAGTAGTCGGCAAGTTCGGTCGCATTGGCATAACCTTGCTGAGCTGCGGCAAGCGTTGCACCACTGTTGACCTTAATACCTTCAGCCACCAGCACAGCCATATCAAGGCATTGATGCCAAGTATCCATTGCGTCAAATAAGCCTTCCTTGTCTTCTTGCATGTCTTTGTTATAAGCAAGTGGTAGTCCCTTCATCGTCATTAACATACTCATCAATGAGCCGTTAATGCGTCCCGCTTTACCACGAATAAGCTCTAGCGCATCAGGGTTTTTCTTCTGTGGCATTAATGAGGAGCCAGAAGTTACTAAATCACTTAACTCAATAAATCCAGCTTCACCCGAATTATAAAAAATTAAGTCTTCTGCGAAACGCGATAAATGTACGGAACTGACACTAGCAGCAGCCAGCAACTCCATCACATGATCACGGTCAGATACCGCATCCAAGCTGTTAATCGTTGGCGCACGGAAACCTAAGTCAGACGCAAGTTCAGTGCGATCGATGGGATAAGCTGTACCGGCCAAAGCCCCTGAACCCAATGGAGAGGTGTCAGCACGATAGAGGGCATCGTTGAGGCGACCAATATCACGGTCGAACATTTCAACATAAGCCAAACACCAATGACCAAAAGTCACCGGTTGAGCACGTTGTAAATGGGTATAACCTGGTAGAACTGTCGACTTCTCTCTCGCAGCCAAGTCCATCAGCGCTTGCTGAAAACCTACTAATGCCAGTAAGATTTCACCGCCTTTCTCCTTACACCATAGCTTAAGGTCGGTCGCGACCTGATCGTTACGACTTCGTCCGGTATGCAGTTTTTTACCGAGATCGCCTACGCGCTCAATAAGTTCCATCTCAACCCAGCTATGAATATCTTCAGCGTCAGACTCAAGCACCATATTTGGATTTTCAGCGACCTTCTCGCCTAAATCGACAAGTGCCGCTTCGAGATCTCTTTGTTCTTGCTCATTCAACACATTCACTTGTTGCAATGCCCGAGACCAACTAATCGAACCCGTAATATCCTGCTGTGCTAAACGAAAATCGACCGGTAAAGAATCGTTAAACGCTTTGAATTTTTCACTCGCTTGCTGTTTAAAGCGACCGCCCCATAATGCCATGACTTGATTCCTTATTCCGCGCTACCGGCACTTTTCATCGCTTTGATACGACTCGACAAACTGTACAAGCGAATAAAACCTTCTGCATGACTTTGGTCATAGACATCGTCTGCACCAAAGGTCGCAAAGTCTTCTGAATACAGAGAATTCGGAGAGCGACGCTGAACGACTGTTGCCTGGCCTTTATAGAGTTTGACGACAATGTCTCCTGTCAGTGGTTCCGCAAGGCTAGCAGCCCCCGCTAGTAGCGAGTCATTCAATGGTGTAAACCAACGACCGTCATACATCACATGTGAGAATTCCAACGCAAGCTGTTCACGGTATTTTAGTGAATTTTTATC
>CAZVDU010000256.1:0-4052 GCA_964625615.1 uncultured Pseudoalteromonadaceae bacterium
TGAAACGCTCAGCATTGATATCTTTGATTCGAATGATCAACTTGTGCGCTCACTATCCTCGGCGCCAGGAGATTTTGAAAAGTGTGCCAAGAACAATGAAGATGCGCGTAGCCCTTTAAAATTTAAGCATCCATCAACCAGTGCCGGTTACAACGAGTTTATTTGGGACTTGCGCCGCGCACCTTTAAATTGTATTGATAATGTCAAACTGTTTGGTGGATGGAATGGTACGCGTGTGATGCCTGGCGTTTACAAAGCGACTATGACGTTTGGTGAGCAAACTCAGACGAGGCGATTTAAGGTATTACCTGACCCTAGAGAAGAAACCGATACTGCACAATTACAAATCGTTGAGCAAAGTATTCAGGCCAGTGAGAATTTGCTCAATGAACTCTTTGGTCATTTGCAGAAAGCGCGAAACGTGCGTGAAAAGCTCAACAAAGCCACAGAGTCAAACGCGATATTGGCCAGTGATGTATCGGCATCTATTGATCGGATTATTAGTGCAATTGATGGTTGGGAATCTTTGGTTATTCAACCGAAACATCAGACGTTCGAAGATGATATAAACTGGCCCAATATGCTGGACAGGCAAATTCGCTTCTTAATGGATAACTTTGATGAAACCGGCGCACCCGCGCAGGCAGGCGCACTGAAAAGACTAGAGGATTTGGATGCCACATGGCAACAATATAAGCAACAACTCGAAGCCTTGTTTAGTGAGCAAGTAACACCATTGAACAAAAAACTTACTGAGCAGGGTGTCTACTATTTGGATGAGTTATAATAACGAGAGTATTTGGGCCCTTACAGTATTAGTTAATAGTGAGTTGTTTGCTATTTAAGCAAGGCAGTTCATGTGATGTGCAGTGGCACGAAAGGTCGTTTTGCAGGAGTTGATGTTGTGTGTGGTGGTAAGGTATTGACCGGCCCTTCTCCTGTTTTGGAGAAAATGAGTGCACACATTGATGAGTTTAATAGCACGACATCAGCGCTTGCTGAGGATCTCATCAATGCGTTAAAAAGTGTGACTGGATTGAGCCTTTCTGCACCACAGATCGGCGTAAATAAGCGTTTAATTGTTATTAATCCTCTTCGGTACGAATCTGATAACTCTGAGTTTAAGGTGTTAGTAAACCCTCAGATAATCGATACAAGTGAAACCAAGTTAGCTATACGGGAAAGCTGCATAAGTTTCCCTGGATTAAGGGTTGTCGTTCCTCGCTATGAAAGGATAAACGTTAAAGCAGCTAACCTTAACGGTAGTGAGGTGGTTTTCGAAGCAAAGGGTATCGAATCCCTTATTCTGCAGCACGAGATTGAGCACCTTGATGGTATTACTCTGTTGGATTACGTTAAGAATGGCGATCGACAACGGCAGCTAGACTACGCTGCAAACTTAACCCGAATAGAACAAAGGTTGGCATGGTTGAAAGACAAGCCAAACGGTCTTTTATTAGAGAAAAAAATGGGTAATGAGAATCTTCTGTTGGCTAAACATAACAGGCAGGTCATTCTCTATTTTTCTGAAAATGAACTATCAGATGGGGAAGTAAAGCTTAGTGGGGCAATGTCACGAATTGATATTTATGACCCAATCAATCTGATCAGTACTTACACGCAAGCGATGATGTTAAGTCTTGTATTTTGCCAACATCCCAAAACTGTTTATATGCTGGGCTTTGGCGGAGGAAGAGTTCCACTGCTGTTTCATCACTATTTTCCAGAAGTTGTTGTGAAAGGCTCAGAAGTTGTTAGAGAAGTCGTTGATTTAACCGAAAGCTACTTTGGCGTGCAACAAGACGAGAGGCTATCTATCGACATTACAGACGGTAGAAAACACCTTGAATCGATGAATGATGCGGCATTTGATATCCTCCTCATCGATTGCTATACCGGTTCTGGAAACCACCCTAATTCACTTGCCACAGTAGAGTTTTATAACTTGTGTAAGCAAAGGATGGGGGAGAGCAGTGTATTAGTGACTAACCTTATAGAAGAAGATCAACGCTTTCCTCAAAAATTAGCTACACTGCGCCAATGTTTCAAGTACGTGTATGATTTTACTGATAAAACGGCACACGTTTTGTTCGCATCAAATTCGGTAATATTGACATTACAAGCGTTCTTAATCACTGCTAAAAGCCTTAATGATCAGTATCAGTTTTTATTTCCATTTTATGAAAGGGCTAAAAATGTGAAACTATTGTCAGGTGCTGAAACAGAGGCTATTAACGCTTTGTATGATGGTCAGGTTTTATCTTAATTGTTTATCTAGAACTGTTATTTATAACCATCCGTTTTGCCTGGCTAGGCGGGCTGCTTCAATACGGTTTCGGCAGCCGGTTTTTTGTGTCACTTCATGGAGGTTGTTGCGAATGGTGCCAGCAGCTTTATTGAGCTTTTTTCCAATTTCCGCGTTGCTCAACCCCTGTTCCACTAGTCTCAGTATTTCCCTTTCTCTTGGAGATAAGCGTGTCACATGTTTATCTGAATAACGGTGGCGTAACTCCGGCGAGATGTATTTCTCTCCCGACATGATTTTGCGAATGATTTTAGTGAATTCTTCAGAAGGCGTATCTTTCAGTACATAGCCGTCGACATCAGCTTCGATTGCTCTGCTAAGGTAACCTTTGCGACCAAAGGTTGTCACAATGAGTATACGGGTATCAAGGCCGCGTTTCTTAATGTTCGTTGCTAACTCAAGGCCAGTCATTTCGGGCATTTCAATATCTGTAACCACAAGATCAAGGTGATGTGTATCGAGCAAGGCCAATGCATCTTTGCCGTTTTCAGCTTTTCCTACAACGTTAAGGTCATCTTCTAAGTCAATGAGGTTAGCCAGAGCGCCTAAAAACAGCTTTTGATCTTCAACGACTAAAATGTGGATCATTTCGGTTCGTTACTTTCTAGCGGCACGGTGACGATGAGATCTGTACCCGTTTCAGTAGATGGTTTAATGTAAAACTGACCGCCCAACTGGTCGGCTCTGGCTTTCATTGATGAGAGGCCCGTTTTTGCCATAAATGATCCTCCATTACCGTTGTCTTTGATCGCTAGTGTCAAAAGGTTGCTTGTGTGAGTCAGTGAAACACTACAGCGGTTGGCATTCGCATGTCTAACCACATTGGTTGTGGCTTCTCTGATGATCATGCCCAATGCATGTTGATAATGTTCTGGCAGGGTGTGCGTATTGTTCGCTATGTCAACATGCACATCGGCCGTTTCTAACAGATAACGACAATGGCCCAGCTCATTTGTAATTGAAGTATTTTCCATTCCTGCAATAACGCTGCGCACATCTTTCAGTGCCTGACGTCCAGTGATGTTTATATCTCTTATTTCTTGCTTCGCTTGGTTGGTATCTTTGTCGACTAACCTTAGTGCCAAGTCAGATTTTGCAGTAACTACGGTCAAGACATGTCCCATAGTATCGTGCATATCTCTCGCGATTCTTTCGCGTTCGGCTGTAATGGCTAAATCACGTATTTCAGCTTGGTTCTTGAGGAGAATTTCAGCCTGATCTTGTAACTTGCTATTGGTTGCAGTTGCCACTGCTACCAGTGGTCCAAAAAGCAGACATCCAGTAGAAAAATACCACGATACATGTCCTGTTATGGCAGGTATTATTACTGCAATAAAAATACAGCAAAGCCAAGCAACTCTGGTGACGCTGCGCTGGCTTTGTGTAGCGATTTTCACGGCGTAAACGAAAAAGATACTGGCTGAAGCAGTTAGCGTTGCCAGTGCTATCGAAATTACTGTTATCGCAGTAATTGCAAACCAAGCTCGCACCCCTTTTTTATAGTAAGCGTCGTAATACAGCGGTAAGAACAACGCAAAGGCAATGATTGCCGCGACAAACTCTTTCTGATGAGGTGGTTCAAATGTCCAGGTCGCAATAAACCATAAAAAGTAGGCCAACCAAATCGTCGGCCCGTTAAGTTTTAATCCCAAAAATTTATGACTACTGTTGAGTTGCGCTTTCGTTAAATCCAATCAACATTTCCCCAAGTTGTGACGCCAGAGACATGAAACTGTCTTCGCTTCGA
>CAZVDU010000257.1:0-4008 GCA_964625615.1 uncultured Pseudoalteromonadaceae bacterium
ATAGAGCCTGAATGGAGAGTGCGTCCGCGGTAAATAACCATACGATCTGGTTTCGCCGGAACATCAGCTATCATTTCAAAACGTGTGGTATCACCGTACATATATCCGCTTTCAGGTGGACCATATTCTTTATCGTCATCGCGGAGTGCCTGCTTGTATAGCTCTGCACGTTCAGGTGTTACAGTTTCAAACCCCGAGCGACGATGGCGATAAAAGGATGTGCCTCCTGTCTCTTCCCCCTTTAAATAGTGAAGCGCTGCAAGCACATGATCTCCTGTATCATCATAGTGAGGCATACGCTGCGCAGGCTCCAATTCATCCGCAGGGGTTGTGACGATAGAAAAGGTGCAACTTTCGCAATTGGCACCACGCTTAAAGCCAAAAACCTTCACCATAATTTCGGATAAAAGTTGGCGGCGTATACCTAAATAAAACGAATCAGCCTTAGCACGAATGCCGGGATAACCCACACCTGCGGGTGCATAGTGTGCATTGATGGCTTGCGAGAGCAAAAACTGTACCTGCCCACTAAAATTATCAATGATAACTATCGGCTCTTCTTCATTGCCGAATTGTTTGATTTGATAGCTATTTTCTATATACGACACAAGCATTGTCATCCGGTTATTTTAGTAAGAAATTACAGCGGTTTAATTTGAAAAAACCAATCACCATGTACCTATTGGCAAAGATAACATAGGGTCTTTAAGTTTGATAAGGGAGATTTATTTAGGGCAAGAACAGTTCACCAAAATAGCGGCATTTTCTATTGGTCAGAATAGCAGCGACTGACGACCTCTCGGAAAGCTGTCATTATCATCCGAGGCTTGAAAGCGTAGAGCTAAAACTACTGACCTATATAGATACTGGCAGAACTTATCACTTAATAAATTGTTTTATAAGCATTGGGATTATTGCATTTTAAATTCATCAAGGCATTTTGGGTGAACAATACATAAGTCACAGCCGTTGAAGGATCAAACCAAATGTATTACTCATTTCCCAAAAGCCTATACGGATAGACATTCCTGTTCTAATAAAACGTGCCTTCAACGATATTTTAATACCTGTCTAGGCCTACCCATTAATTCAACATCGTTGAGATTCCATACTCCCTCTTAAAAATAATGCGAAAAGGAATATACCCTCTCTTTTTACGTCACTTCTATACAGTGAAACTAAACTTCTTCCTTCGCTTTTTCATTAACATTGCACCAACTAGCCATCCCCCGACTAATAACATACTTGATGGTTCCGACACCGACGTGGCTAAATATGTCCCTTGTAAACCACTCCCTTCAGCAAACAATTCATATCTCCCACGACTAATGAAGGGCTCACTGAGGTTGAATCCACTATTACCCAACAAAGTAAGTGTCGCCGTCGTTGTAGCAAACACACCACCACCAGACATAAGAGTAGATTCGATTAAGACCTCGCCCAAGCCGCCCGCTGAATGTGAAGTTGTCATAAAAATAGGGTTAGGTGGATCCAAAGGCAGAGGTGAAGCAGGACTGATGACTGAGAATGAAGCAACATCAAAAAGCTCAGTTGCAGTACCCGTAATAGCATGTGAACTGCTCATTATGTGCCCGGAACTAAAATCCGTTGTCGTTTCAAGCAACAGGTCTATATCTAAACCATCGAATGCATTATTACGAATAAAATGTTCGATGGCCCAAATAGCAGTAGTCGTCTTGGTAATCGCCCATGTCATTGCCCAGGGCGCTTCCAAAGCAGGGAGCGCAGCAAATTCGTATTCGCCACTTACGCCTCCATCAATGCCTACAGCTAAGGTACTAAATGACAGGAACTCTCCATCGATAGTGCCCTCTTGTGTTGAAGATACAATGATACTTGCCTGTGATGATTTTAAAGTTAATAAAAGTAATGCCACAACAGTTATTAAGTGTAAATTAAAGTGTTTCATTGAACACCTCCTTACGCGTATAGTCATTTAAAAATTACAGCATATCTTTGAAATTCCTAATTAAATCAACGGCCTTTGGCTAATAGGAATATATAATCAATATCAAGCACGAAGCGAATTCGCTTTTATGAACTAAAAGAGCTTATTCAACGTTTTCACAGCCCATAAAGCTAATACTTGTATCATTTACAACATCTAGCCAGTGTTAAATAGCAGAACGACTAAGTGCCCACTCTTAAAAAGAGGAGTAATATCATCCAGTAGCCAAAACTAAAACTATCTAATCATTTTTCTATGTCTCCCTTGTCCATTTTACAAGCAGGATACAGCTACTAAAGCCCTCCTATAAAAAGAATCCTTGAAAAGGTAATTCCTTGTTTCGACAACTGTGAATATGACCGATAGTTGAAATTTATGCCCTTATAATTGTAGTTGACTTTATGATAAAACGAGTAATATGAAAGCCAATAACACTGGCCTTCAACTAGTTAGAATAGAAATATAATTAAAGTACCAAGGAGCAAGAAGAAAGAGGTGCAAAAGCAAACCCATAACCTTCTGAATATTAAACCTAAAGGTATCGCCTATTTCAAAAACCTAAATGAATAGGCATTTGAGCATTAACACTAGGTGTGTCATTAATAATGTTCTTAGCAGCTGCCCTCTTCTGTACTCCACACCAATACATTTTACCAATTTATCGGGTTTAGATAGGCTAAACCCAGAGAGATGCAATATACACTCACGTCATTACAAAACCCGTCTTCTGACTCCCTTTTCTTTTATGAGGCTATCAACACTTTCAGCGTCAACTAAATATGTGTTACCTCTTATAACAAAAGCAATGCTTTTACCACTTCCCAATCGACGCCCCAGTTCATCGGCTCTCAGCTTTACTAGCCTTATTTCATTACCACCAAGAGATTCTCTATCAAAGAATTCACTCTTCATCCAACTGTAATGAAAAGCTGCATAACCAACACTTTCAATATCGTCACCTCCTAGATTTAACGCTACTGTGATCGGAGAAATCACCGCGCCTTCTTCCGTTTGTTCAACTTCAGCGAGCGTTAAAATATATCCACTTAAAAGAACTTTACTAAGCCAGGTGGGATCATTACACCTATCATATATGCTATAAGGCCGTTGAGTTTCAAAACAGCGCTTGTACCAATTGTATGAATTCAGTTCCCAATACTCTACTCCTTGATATGAAGCATACTGTGTGGCATCAATTATTTCGGCTCCATGTCTCTCTATATCGTCTACGAATACCAACCCTTCGCCGACAAGAATACTTGCGCCTAGAGGAACTTCTCCGTAACTTTGTCTATCCACAAACAGTTGATTATTGACTACTACGATACTTGAGAATTCGTTACTAAAAGCATAACGCTGTTTAGCTTCAGACTCGTCATAGCTACTAGACACCTGCTCACTGCATGGCCGTATCTCAAAATTAAAAGGCCCCACTACCTCTTTGTTTCTTGTATAATAAGAAGGCACTATCATAGCGCGCAAGCTAATCGGGCTAACCCCATCAGTTCGACTATCTATGTCAGGGCAAACGGGTAACGTCGAGTCACAACCAAAAAGCAATACAAGCATGAATATCCACAAATTTCTCACTTTCAAAACTTCCCTTTCTTTTCTTAGCAAGATAACTACTATCGTCGACTTTCTTGTTTCAATCAAATAACTGAGGTAATGGCGTAACCGCATAACTAAAGGCGTCAGAAACTTTGAGGGTTACAGGCTAAGCGTGATGACTCATTGTGGCTGGGATGGAATAATTAACACAATGAGATAAATACCCAGCCCCGTTAAGCGCTAGAGCCTGTTTACTAAGTGAATGTCTGAATGCTTCAGGAATGTCTAATTACGCTCTAAACCACATGGGGTAATGGATAGAGAGTTTGGAAGTTAGTTGACCTAGATGGAAAAAGTTTGAACCATTTGTTCGACATGCTTATACAATGGAATAGCTATTTAGAGGCCGAATGTCCAAAAGTTTATCAGAGCGGTATCGGCACTATAGAGTCATACGAGCTCGTTTAAGAGCCAGTTCTCAATTATTG
>CAZVDU010000258.1:0-3924 GCA_964625615.1 uncultured Pseudoalteromonadaceae bacterium
TACATAACTTAGCACCTAAGCTATCGGGAAAATCAATCTTATTGATTGCCGGAGATTCAGATACTGTCTTGCCGTTCAAGACCATCCACCAGCCCATGGTTAAAGCATTCAAACAAAATAAAGAGATAAAGCTGACAGATCAAATCTTATCAGGCGACCATTCTTTTTCTTGGAGTCGCTTTGAACTTGCAGACAATGTGATCAGTTGGTTAAAAAGCAACTGCCTTTAGCTTGTTAACATTACACATTAATTCACATTAGTTTGAAGATAAATTACCGTGTTTTTTGAAATCATCAATATTATCGTCAACACAATGTTGGGCCACGTGTATTGGATAGGTGCTAATATTGTTTTTGCAGTTCCATGGAGCCAAAATTACTTCTGGGGCTTAACGGCTATCTCTTTGATGGTGTGGGGAATAGAATGTGCCGTACCTTGGCGCAAGTCGCAAAGCAGGTTTCGTCACGACTTCTGGTTAGATGCTTTCTACATGTACTTCAATTTCTTTATCTTTAGCATAGTGATTAACGGCATCTATGACGCTTTAGCTTACGTTTTTTATCTCTATAACATCACGATGCAATCGTTAACCTTAATCCATCTTGAGAGCTTTCATCCTCTTTTGCAACTGACTGTATTCTTTGTGCTACTCGATCTCTTTCAATGGATTACGCATTTTGCAATACATCGGATTAACGTTTTATGGCGATTCCATCAAGTACATCATTCAATTAAAGAAATGGGCTTCGCAGGGCATTTACGTTATCACTGGATGGAAAACATTATCTATAAGCCACTAAAAACATTAGGTATTATGTTGCTAGGTGGGTTTGAACCTGAGCAAGCTTTTATGGTTCACTTTTTCACTATTATCGTCGGTCATATCAATCATTCAAATTTGAAAATAAGTTATGGCCCTCTCAAGTACTTGCTGAATAATCCGGTTATGCACCTCTATCATCATGCATATCATCTCCCGGAGAATCGCCGCTACGGGGTGAATTATGGATTAACACTTAGCGTTTGGGATTACTTGTTTAGAACAGCCTACGTTCCTGAGGATGGCGGTGAAATAAAGTTAGGTTATCTAGGGGACGACAACATGCCGTCCCACTTCCCTCAACAGTTAACACATGGTTTTGGTAGTGTCGTACGATTAAAAAAGTAGGCGGATGCCAAGGCCTACTTCTTAACCCACGCCCCCGCTGCATTTTGTATGTATTGACCTGCTTTGGTTTTTTCTTGTGCTTTTTCAGCGGCTAGTTTAGCAATAGAGGCCAGCGGCACATTATTTTGCTGCGCCAATTGTTGATAGCGCTTACGCCTTTTTTCGTTGATTTCTAATACTATCTTAGCAGCCGCGCTGTCTTGTTTAACCAAGCCAACATAGCCATCGTTCTTCTCACCAACAATGCCTTGTGCCTTAAAATCGCTTAACGGGCTGGCATAGCTACTGAATGTGACTAATAAAAGAGCAATGCTTAAAGCTTTTAATAGTGTTTTCATCATTAATACTCCTTAAAAAAGTTCACTATCGTCGCTGAATATATCGTCCAACGCTTTGTCTATTTTGATTAAAATCTCATGCTGAATCTTTACATTCAGGTTAATTGTTATGGGTTCTGATGCCGCCACTTCAATTCTTGGTGCGCAAGCAGCAAGGAAACAAGTCGCGATAAAGAGGGATACTATTTTTTTCATTGGGTACGTTCCTGATACTGTTGTTGCACTTTCTCTGTGAGTTTGTCACCCAAACGCAGACTTTGTAGTAACTGATAAAGGTTTTCTTCGTGAGTGTAGTTAAAATTAATTGCTTGGTCGATGTCTGGGTTTCGCCCTTCAATACTAACCGCTAAAGTTAAATCACCTGTTGGGGTAAAGTTAACAGTACTGTTCAATATTTCAAAATCTAAGTTTTCAAGCAAATTAAGTGCTTGCGCTGCTTGTTCTGATGACTGTTTCAAATTCTGTACCCCGGGATTGTCCTTAACCCGAATGAAGCCAGGTGTAATATTATAGAATTTTCCTTCTTTTATATGAACACCTGATGAATCGAACTCAACCGGAAAGCGCCCACTTATCTCACCATGCAAGGCAATACCTTCTTGTGATTGCAATTGGGCAACCGCATTTAAGGTAATGTTGTCCAACTTTAACAGGGAAGTCCCCGTTGCTTCAGGCTTCAATGCAATGCGATCAATGGATAGGCTGCCGTCCAACAACTCCCCTTTCATATCAGTCACTTGTAGATCAACATTTTCCATTGATACTTGGCCAGATACGGCTGCTTTAAGGTTGCTAATAGGTACACCAGAATCGAGAGTATTAACGTTGATATAACTTGTGGATACCACTTCGATCACACTTTTATTCAACGCTCCATGCAACATTAGGTCAATCCCGTTAGCTTTAATATCATCATATTGCCCATTACCTAAAAAGCTTGCTTTCCAGTGCCCATTAGCGTCGTCAAGCTGCTTCAAGTCTATAGATGCTTGTCCTTCTAACTTAGTTGCCCCATAAGCTGCCATACTGGAAGATAAGTGCTGTATTAACGCATTGGTATCGTTAGTTTGTGCATCTAAACGCACCATCAACATTGTCCCTAGTCGATTCAAATCAGCCTCACCGTTAAGGTTGCCCGGCCATTCAAAGACGAGTTTTGCCTGCTCTGGATTAACTATGTGTAATTGTGTAAGCCATTCATCGATATTTAGGTCACCATGCTTACACTGATTAATTGCAGCTCTTAGCTCGCCGTTGAGTTCTGTTATCTCATCCTCCTTAAGTGTCAATTGGATAGCTTCATTTGTGTCTACTATTATCGATTGACATCCTAAGCCTGCATACTGCAAGGCACTGACGGATATCTTGGGAGTGATGTTGACAATCCAATCATCCGTATAAAGAAAATCTCCTCCACCGGTTATTTCAACGTCAGCATCTAAATCAAGCCAAGGTGGCGTATTCGATTTAAACCTCCATATACCCTGTTGTTGCCTCTCAGAAACTTGGAGTTGTTCTAGCGTCAGTATTGTGTTTTCGGTTTTAATTTCTATACCGCCACTGAAATACTGCTCGTTGTCGAATTGGCTTCCCTTATTGAGCACAAAATTAAACGCCAGCGGTAATTGCTCGGATTGAATCAAAGCTGGCCATTCAATGTGTTTATAAATATCGCTAAACTCACTAACTGAACCGTGAAAAGGCTCCGTTACTTTAGCCTGCCATTGAGTGTTGCTCGCATTCAAGTCGATATTCAAAGGTGTAGTCCAGGCAATATCCAATTGTTTATGTTCCACGCTACCACGAGGCATAACAACACGGGCTTTTAGGTTCTTATTAACGATATCGACGTTAAAATCACTCTTTAAATCGCCAGACAGTAACATCTTCTCCAGCTCCAACTTTTGGCGCTCAACAACAGCCGGATCTTGTATAAACTTGGTCAATGTTGGACCATTCAATATCAAAGAACCATAAAGCTTTTCGTTATCCCATCGAAAGTCCAAAGTGCCTAATGCCTCATTCAAGTATTCAGCGACAATACTTATAGGGTAAGGATTATCATTTCTATGCATTAATGTAGCTTGAATAGGAACTTTAACTTCGTCATAAACAACTTCTACGCGATTGATAGTCAAGGCTGGCAATTGCTCCGGTAACTGCAGCGCCTCCTCTTCCCCACGGGGTACTTCGGAAATCGTTTTTTGATAAACCACCGTCAGACGTTCAATATCTATTGCTAAAGCTGACAGTGAGAAATCCATCAATTCAACCCAGTTGAACCTAATTCCATCAACTTGAATTTTTAGGCCGTCTTGATAATAAATAAGTTGGTCCACATGCAATTGAGTTGATTCTTCCCAATCAGCACTACCCAATTGGATTGAAGAGCCAATCGATGTCACATTAAGCGCATA
>CAZVDU010000259.1:0-3826 GCA_964625615.1 uncultured Pseudoalteromonadaceae bacterium
CTGCTCATGATAATCCCGCCCTGAAAAAGGGAAGCAAACGTCTATCTAATGATTTTATAAATAACCAAAGAATGAGAAATTCCATGGCAATATTTTCTAAAAGCAATGCAAAAGTATCTCTACTTGCATTGTCAGTTGTATTAGCACTAACCGCTTGTGATGGCGATGACGGTGCTCAGGGACCTGCTGGTGCGGTTGGCGCTGCAGGTGCAGATGGTGCTCAAGGGCCAGCAGGTGCGGACGGCGCCAATGGTAATGATGGCGCGGATGGTGCAAATGGCTCTGACGGTACAGACGGCACAAATGGTGCTACCACATTAACCGTGGTAACTGAGTTAGATGTCCCGGGTGTAAGGCCATGTTTTAACGGTTTTGTTATCACACAAACAGGCCTTGATGACAACGGTGATGGTGTCTTAGAAGATGCTGAAGTCGACTCTTTCGTAACTAGCTGTGGTACGACTCAGCAGCCTGCACCTATGTCTTCTTTGGTTGCAACATTTAGTACAGATGGTAGCTCAATCCCAGCATTTGTTAGAGGTATGGTGGATACATTCGCTACCTCTGCCGCAGCGCCTGCCGGCTTCCCTCTTGCTCAAGCCGTGACTGATTCGGTTCGCACAATTCCTGGCATTGGCAGCAACGTTGTAACTCAGTGGTTCCAGCCTTTGAGCACAGATGCAAATGGCCCAATTTTTGGAGCTAATCTTGACTACACATCATACTTTGGTGACGGTTGGGATAGCGATTGGGGTGTTAATGATGAAGTAGGCAGTGCACCACAGTTTAATGGTGATCCTCGTTCTGGGATCATGTGGGCTAACCATGAGTTTGTATCCAATGGTATTCCAGAGGTCGGTTCTGCTCCGACAGGGCAACACTTGTCAAATGCATTGTTCGCTATGGGCCAAGGCATTCTTAATTTTGATGTAACTAACGATGCGTCATGGACACTGGAGCGCACAGAGGCTTATATTAACCTTCACAAGCAACAGGTCGGTGGGAGTGTTTTCCGTGTTACTCAGCAAGCTAACGGTGAATGGAGAACTGAGTTAACTGCTGATGCTGAGCGCTTTGATGCGACATCAAACACACTTTCTACCGTGACTGACTTCGCGTTGAATAATGTTGATATTGCTGATGATGGTTCTGCTCTTTTGGCTGGTCAAATTGGCGGTATCATAGGTAACTGTTCTGGTGGTACATCACCTTGGGGGACTATTATTAGTGCAGAAGAGAATGTTCAGTCGTCCTTTGGTGATTTAGAAGATGCCTGGGGTAGCAGACAAGAGTTCGATCCAGCACCGACTAATGACGGCAGCGTTTGGGGACCAGGTTCAAATGTTACTATTAACTACTCTCCAGCAGCGGCTGGGTCAGCGCGATTCACCTTCACTGATGAGTCTTTAAATCACGAGCGTGATGTATACGGTTTCTTAAATGAAATTGATATCCGAGAAGACAGTAATGTGGCTTATACCAGTGTTGCTGACGGTGGTGATGGCGCAGGTCACAGGAAGATTGGTTCTTTCGGACGTGCACGCTGGGAAAATGCTACCTTCGCAACAGATGACTCTTTTGAGTTGGTTGATGGCCAGCCCATCGTAATGTATGCAGCGAATGACCGTCGCAGTGGTCGTATTTATAAGTGGGTCACGGCTGATAATTACACTAACGGTATGACTCGTGCACAAGTGCGTGGATTGTTAGATGACGGTAGCTTATTTGTTGCGCACTTCGCTGATATGGATAACCGTACGGGTTACACCTTGGAGCCAACGGATCCTGCGTCTACTTGCGCTACAACCGATGTTTCTGAGTCAGGCCCTGTAGAGAACAAGGCAGACATCTTTGCTTTAGGTTGTGTCTCACCAACAGAGGGTACTCGTGGTAATGGTGAGTGGATCTTACTTTCTACCAGCAATGCGGGTCAGGTAGCACCAAACGCTGGGGCAACAGACAGTGAAAATAATGTTGTTTTGGCAGCTAATACCACTGTTGCCGACGCATTGACCGACGTTAACTACAACTTCATCGGTGGCTTCCCAGATGACAATACAGTCTACGCTGCTTTGTTTACGGCTTCTATGAAGTTAGGTGTTATGGAACTTAACCGCCCAGAAGATGTTGAGTACAACCCTATTGATGATCGTCTATATATTGCGTTCACCAATAATGGCCGTCCAACGGCATTAGACCAGCAAGGCCTTATGAAGAACAACGGCGAAGGCGGTGTTTCAGGTGAAGATGAACGTCTCGACTTTGAAGGTGCAATATTTGTGCTTGAAGAAGGTGATCAAGCTAATCCTGGCACGTCTACTACCTTCACATTTTGGGCTGCTGCCCAAGGTCAGCGTGGAAACTGTGAGTTCTGCTTCGAAGACCCTGACAACATTATGATCGATGCTGACGGTGGTGTTTGGTTCGGTACTGATGGTAACTTCAGCACAAGCCGCGGCACGACAGATGGTTTGTACTTCCTTGACTTAGACCCTGCTCACCAATCTGGTCAACCTGGCATTGTTAACGCAACCTTTGGTTTACCTTTCCGTGTGTTAACCGGTCCAAGTGATTCAGAAGCAACGGGGCCTTCGTTCAACTCAGATATGAGCACTATCTTCTTTGGTGTTCAGCATCCGGGGGAGCGTAACCCAAGTACTTTCCCGAACGGCGCTGAATAAGCTTCGGGGATGCGATGTTATTGCTAGTCAGTAGCATTGTGCGAGTAAAAGTGGGGGCCTGATTTCAGGCTCCCATTATCAGGAATTAAAGGTTAACACCCCCTAATGAAAAAACTATCTCTACTCTTTTTTTTGGTTATCGGTGGCTGCGATATCGCGACAACTGACCCTTCTACTCCAATTGTGATTAAAGAGGCTTATGAGCCGCTGGCTTTGGCACTGTCAACAAAGGGGGATATCTATAACCCCGAGGCAGTTATTCCGCCTCAGTGTTATACCAAGACCGATGGACAGAACAACCCTTGCTGGGCTTGTCATACTGATAAAACAGCTCGTAATTTCAAGAGTGATTGGCCATTGCAAAGAGAGTATGCATTTAGTGATGTAGGTTTGACCAATAATTGGGAAAACTTGTTTGATGACTATTCAGACGTCACTGAACAGATATCAGATGAGGATATGCTTGATTACATAAGAGAAGACAACTACACCGCCTTTAAAGACGTTATGCAGCAACAAGTGAATTATGCCGGTTGGACACCTGACATTGATTTGCATGCAGGTTTTGATGATGAAGGTTTTGCTAAAGATGGTAGTTGGTGGCGCTCCTTTGTTTACAAACCTTTTCTAGGTACGTTTTTTCCAACGAATGGTGCGACTGATGACACTATGATTCGATTGCCTATACTTTTTTATACAGATGACGTCGGCAACCTATCGAAAGAGATATATAAGATTAACTTAGCCATTGTTGAAGCAACGATGACAACCGGTGGTAATGCGAATACACCTGTGAACAGGACGGTCGAGCCGCTCGATGAAACTGTTGCTAATATTGACTTAAATGACGATGGCGAG
Organism: uncultured Pseudoalteromonadaceae bacterium; assembly: GCA_964625615.1. Classification (GTDB taxonomy): domain Bacteria; phylum Pseudomonadota; class Gammaproteobacteria; order Enterobacterales; family Alteromonadaceae; genus M269. Next base: position 3,540 of record CAZVDU010000259.1, read on the forward strand.
CTGACAAAAGGCGTAACGATGATTAGGTCGTTACCAAAGTTTTATGTAGGTGGTGCGTCCGACTACCCTGTTAAAAAGAACCTATACCCAAGGTATACAGAGTTTCTCCATACAGTGAGATATGTTGATCCTGACTCTCCGAACTTGTTATCTAAACGCATGAAAGAAGTGCGCTATTCCGTTAAAAACTTGGAAACTGATCGTTGGTCAATGAATAGTTATTATGATCATGAAGAAGAGAATAAAGAGGAGGAGCGTTTACCACTTTTTGCTGGGAATGGTGTGTC
>CAZVDU010000260.1:0-3802 GCA_964625615.1 uncultured Pseudoalteromonadaceae bacterium
ACCGCTTCAGAGCTTGATGACATAGATTTAGAAGAAGCTGGTGCTACTAGCGATGAGCTATCTACTGAAGATGCGCCTATTGATCTTGATATCGAAGATGAAGGGTTAGCACCTGGGACTTTAGATGAAAACACCGCTTCAGAGCTTGATATCGAAGACGAAGGGTTAGCGCCTGAGACCTTAGATGAAAACACCGCTTCAGAGCTTGATGATATAGATTTAGAGGAAGCTGCTACTACTAGCGATGAGTTATCTATTGAAGATGCGCCTATAAATCTTGATATTGAAGATGATGATTTAAGACCAGAGATTTTAGAAGAAGCCCTTGATGTTGATGATGAACTGCCTGTTACTGAAGAAGTGCCTATTGATCTGGACACCGAGGACGGGGATGTAGCCTCTGAATTATCTGAAAATGCTGATGCAGAGCTTGATGAGCAAGATCTGGAAGAGATCGTCAATATTGATGGAGAGTTATCGGTTGATGATGACACATTTGATCTTGATGTTGAAAATGATGACCAGGAATCTGAACTGTCAGAAGGTATCGAATCTGTACTTGAAGACACAGATTTAGAAGAAACAGTTGATGATGATGATTTGTCAGTTGGCGCAGGTCCTATCGTTGATGATTCATTGCCGGATATTGAAGATGAAGAGTCAAATAACGAAGAAGATACCGATACTGAGCTTTTAGATGAAGAGTTGGACCTAGATGCTGATTTGGCTGCTATTGAAGAAACGTCCGATTCCCCATTTGATATTGTGGAGGATGATCTTGATGAAGATGATCTGGAAGAACTTAATGAAATAGTCGATATTGAAGAAGAAAGTTTAGCGCTTGAAGAGTCACTTGAAGAAGAGTTTGATGCAGATATTGTAGAGGATGATCTTGATGATATTTTACCGGATGTTCCAGAGTCTGGTGAGTTGGATGAACTTGATCAGGCTCTAGAAGATTTTGCTGATGACGAATTAGAAGACGTCCTAGAAGATTTATCGGGTGAACACGAGTCGCCAGATGAGTTGCTAGCAGAGTTAGACGACGATGAGTTAAACCTTGCTAGCATAGAAGACGAGCCGGAAATCACAGAATCAGATGCATTGGGAAGTGATGCAGATCAAGGTGATGTTGCCGATAGGCTTGATCTTGATGATCTAGCACTTTCTGCTCATATTGATGATATTTCAACTGAACCTCTTGCAGCTGAAAGTGATGTTCAGGCGGTTGATAGTTTCGATGCTTCATTACCTGACGAAACGCAAGAGAAAATAACGAACTTAGATATTGTTGAAGATGAACTCTCTGACTTACCAGGGCTGGATGACTGGCTTGATGATGAGCCTTCGGAGTCAAGCGAAGATAACGAAACTGAAGTAACATCTGCTGTAGCTGAAGATGACGATATTTTGCAGGAGCTCGAGAGTGTCAGCTTTGACGAGTTGTTGGAGAATATCGATAGTGATGACAACAAAGATATTGATACTCAGGATCAACTGGGTGCTGCAGAAGCACCTAATCCTTTCGATGCGGTTCCTGAGCTGAATCTCGATGCTTTATTGGCCGAAGAATCAGGTGATATCGAAGAGTCGGCAGAAATATCATCTATCCCGCAAAGTGACAATGAAGAGCCTGAAATTGGAGAGGATTTTCTTGATATCGATAACCTGATTGATGAAAGTGTCGATGCGGAGAGTGAGCCGCTTATCGAACAACCAATAGATCTTGATTTAGCGATTGAAGAGTTTAGTGAGCTTGTCGACGACAATGATTTGATTGATGTTGATAATGATCAATCTGAAAGTAGTAGCTTAGATTTAGCGCGTGCTTATATTGAGATTGATGACAATGAGTCTGCTAAAGAGATGCTAGAGAAAGTTGTTGATACAGGTACGCCAGAGCAGCAGCAAGAGGCCGCTCAAATTTTGGCTAAGTTAACGTCATCTTCCTAAACGCCTGCGCGCAGAGAACGTTGTAATACTTGCAAAGAGTCGATTTTTGCGTGGCGTATTCATGGCATTATAGTATGATGCGCGTCGAGATAAACCCTCCTAAAATGAATATAGTTACATGGACAATGCCCTTATCCCAGAAGGCAAAATGTATTATCTAATACAATAGTCATGGGTTTATCATTGTTCTAATGTCGTTTTAAACCAATGATTATATGAAAGAGGCTTATGCGTTACGCATTAGGAATTGAATATAACGGTAGCCAATACAGTGGCTGGCAGCGTCAGAAAGAAGTGAATAGCGTTCAAGCGGAAATTGAAAAAGCGTTAAGCCATATTGCTAATGAACCAATTGCCGTAAGTTGTGCAGGAAGAACAGATGCGGGTGTTCATGCAACGGGGCAAGTTGTTCATTTTGACACGACTAATGAGCGTCCAGATAGAGCCTGGACAATGGGGATGAATACTAAGTTGCCTGATGACATCGCTGTACGCTGGGTTAAAGCTGTACCTGATGATTTTCATGCGCGCTTTTCTGCAACTGCAAGGCGCTATCGTTATATTGTACTCAATCAGAAACTACGCAGTGGCATTCTTAAATCGGGCCTATCTCATATCTATAAACCCCTAGACATAGAAGCAATGACGAGAGCTTCCCGTTGCCTGTTAGGCGAACACGATTTTACGTCTTTCCGGGCTATTTTTTGTCAGGCTAATACGGCGGTGCGTACGATAAAACAGCTCAATATATCAAGGTTAGGTGAGTATGTCGTTGTTGATATTCAGGCAAATGCATTCCTTCACCACATGGTACGTAATATTGTCGGGACGTTATTTGCTGTAGGAGAAGGTGAAAAGTCTGAATCTTGGGTTGAGGAATTATTAGGACTTAAAAACAGAGCTGTAGCATCTGCAACAGCAAAGCCTAATGGCCTATACTTGGTTGATGTAAGTTATCCAACCGAGTTTGAATTGCCTCGAGTGAGTCTCGGACCCATTTTCTTACAACTTAACGATTAGACTTTGCAAATCTTTGTTGTATCTTTTAATTCTCGTAGTTTACGTCATCATAGAGACATAATTAGCGGTATCCGACCAGTTATTGGTACGAAGTTAAGCGCATTTGTGGTTTAATGTCGCCGCTTTTATTAAGCACATCATCATTAAGGTATGATGACAGTGCCGTGGTTATTACGCAGGAAAACGAAATATGAGTTGGATTCAGAAAATTCTTCCCCGCACACAATCTTCTACGAAGAGCAACGTGCCTGAAGGAATTTGGACTAAATGTAGCCAATGTAGTGGCGTTTTGTACAAGCAAGAGCTCGAACGCTTACTGGAGGTTTGCCCCAAGTGCGACAACCATATGCGTATTGGTTCACGTGCTCGCATTGACAGTTTTCTTGATAAAGGTGACAGAGAAGAGCTTGGTAAAGATTTAGAGCCTCAAGATGTATTGAAGTTTAAAGACTCCAAGAAATATAAAGACCGTATCGTTTCTGCACAAAAAACAACCAATGAAAAAGATGCCTTGATTGCTGTTCAAGGAAAATTAAACGGTATGCCAGTTGTCGTCGTTGCCTTTGAGTTTAGTTTTATGGGCGGCTCTATGGCGTCAGTTGTTGGTGCTCGATTCATTAAAGCCGTTGAGTGCTGTCTTGCTAATAATTACCCCTTAGTGTGTTTCTCGGCCAGTGGTGGCGCGCGTATGCAAGAGGCTTTGATGTCTCTGATGCAGATGGCTAAAACCAGTGCTGCTTTGGCAAAAATGAGTGAAAAGGGACTACCTTATATTTCGGTATTGACAGATCCTACTATGGGTGGTGTTTCAGCCAGCCTGGCAATGTTA
>CAZVDU010000261.1:0-3736 GCA_964625615.1 uncultured Pseudoalteromonadaceae bacterium
TAATACCCATACGTTCGCCATCCCTCAATGTAATAGTTAAGCAATACGGGCCTATCCAATAAATTAACGAAAGCCTCTTCTGGCATTTGGTCACTGCCAAAAACCTGCATGGAGCTTAGTAATTCGGCGTTAAGGTAAGTCGTATCACCTAAAACTCTTTGCACATCAAATGACGTATTCGACGGCTTTGCCATAACAAACCCCCAATCGCCAAACGAAGGGATATCCGCATGGTAGGGAACAACAGCGCCAAACCCAGCAGCTTCAATCGTCTTAGCAATGCTCCAAAATGCTTCTTTGGCATAATAAGGGCTAGTAGCTTGAGTCACCATCACACCATCGGGTGTTAGGTTGTTTTTCATCATTTGATAGAACTGTTTTGAGTAAAGCCGGGTTAAAGATAAGTTATTTGGATCAGGTAGGTCGCTTATGATGAGATCAAAACGCTCTTCATTTTCACTAAGGTATCGAAACGCGTCGGTAAAGATAATATCAACTTTTTCATGTTGTAAGCTGCCCTGATTCAGTGCAGAAAGATAAGGGTTTGTAGATGCCAGCTCAACAACACTCTTATCCAAATCAACTAAAACAATCTGGGCGATTTCTTCATAATTAAGTAACTCTCGTATTGCTAATCCATCCCCGGCGCCTAGCAATAACACTCGCTTTATTGGTTTCGCCATATGAACAATAGGGAAGACGACAAGCGCCTCATGATATCGATGCTCATCGGTCGACGAGAACTGAATATTACCGTCTAGGTACAGTCGAATATCATCCCGATATTTGGTTAGGATTACCTTTTGATAAGGTGTTTGCTCCGAATGAATAATACGCCCCGAATAGAGTGATTGATCCCACTTTTCGAGCACTTGATGGGCAAAAATAAGTGCGCCTGCCAAAATGATAAAAACAGACAGAAATAGAGCTTTCGCTCTGCCTTTATTGTTCGATAACTTAGCCGAAAACATGTAAATTAGCACGGCAACAATCGACAGGTTTATCAGCCCAAGTACTAATGAAGATTGGTAATTTCCTAACACGGGTAACAAGAAGAATGGAAAAGCTAAGGTCGCTATCAACGCACCGGCATAGTCAAAAGTAAGAATATTGGCGATATTAAACTTCAGGGATTGAAACGACTCCATGAGGCGCGTTAGAAATGGTATTTCTAACCCAATCAGAAACCCAACACTCACAGTTAATGCCACGTAAGTCGGGACAAAAAGCCCATCAACGGCATAGCTTAAGTAAAGTAATGGGATGCTCAAACCACCCAGCAAGCCTAATGCAACTTCAATCACTATAAATTTATATAGAACCTCCGAATCTACGTATTTAGAAACAAAAGAGCCAATGCCCATGGCCGCCATATAAAGGCCGATGGTAACCGAGAAATAGCGAACGCTGTTACCGAGGAAATAGGACACCGTTGTTGCAATCAACAATTCATAAACGATAGAGCACAAGCCTGCTACAAAGGCAGCATAGATAAGTGTAAAAGTTTGCTTTTTGTCAGCAGTAGTCGAGTGTTCAGACATTACTTTCCTTGTCCCGGTCCACCACCTCTATTATTGGAACCGCTCACACTGCCATTTCGTGTACTCTTTTCGTAGTAATAGCTAGTATCATTAAAGTACCAAAAGCTTGGACTATGATAAGTGAGATCGTATCGAGCATAACCATAGCCATTAGCCGCTAGTGGCACTAAAAAAATGTACAGCGCAGCAACAGCAACACTCACGTAAACTATCGCTTTACTAGTCTTCTTCATTGTTTAATGCCTCTATGGTTTTGCGAAAAATGCCATACTTTATTTCAACGAGAATAAGACCTGTAATCAGACTTAGCATCGCTGCCCAAAAGTGCGGTATATCGCTCCCTTTTCTCTTTATAACGTTGACATTAATCGACTTAGGATCCTTACTACTTTTTGATTCGACAATAAAGTTCAGGTAATAGAAACCGGTTACCGGGAATGTCAGCTTCGTCTCGAAGTCTCGCCTAGATTCACTCCAGTTCCCATCTGAGTCTCGGCCACTCTCTCGCCACAATTCTTGCCCAAATGAATAAAGATATTCTTCATTGCCGTCGAGCAATTCTACTTCTATGAAAGACCAATGGTTGTCGGGCAAATTAGCACGTACATTAATTTCAAAAACTTCACCCGGCTGCTCAACAACAATTGGCCCCACTTGATAGGCAGGCCTATCAACATTCCGTTTATTAGCTAGCAAGGTTTCGATTTTTGGGACGGGTGTCACTTGATACAAATCTTTTTGTTCAATGCCACTAAAGTGCAAGGCGAATAAAAAACCTAGCCCTCCCCAAATCATGAGAGCAATACCAATAGCCCCCAAATCTAGAGTATCGGCTGCTACCGTCTTAGAATGCTTGTTTGTAACTGTCACCGTTAGCTAACTCTAAAGAAGATGAATAAGCACAGCAGAAAAGCTAATAGCACAAACAGCTTCAAGCAGCCCTGCTCCCAAATTTTTATCGAACTGGATCTCTTTTCTCATACTTTTACCGGGAATAACTAAGCGATCGATCAAAATCAGTAGGATAGGTAGAAAAACAAATGCAATGGCGACAGTAATCGCAAAAGACAGCAAATCCTGCCCCCAATCAACAAAATCACCAGACGCACCATTCATGATAATAAGGCCAAGCCCAATCAATGCACCCGAAAACCCTAAAGCTGCCGCAGTGTTCTTGTTCGCTAGTTCTTGATGAATATCATAAGGCGTAATCACATTATAAATAATCGAGAACAACACTAGCGTTAACTGACCCAACAAGAAAAAAGCAACAAATGACAGAAGGTTTCCTTCACCTGACACGGCACCTGCAGCAATACAACCTGTGGCTAGATATGCCGCGAGCTGCACAGAACCAACACCAATATCATGTTCCTTGGTTAGCTTTTCGATATTACAGAATGTTTTGAGGATAAAACGATCATTAATCCAACGAGACAAGTTAAGAAGAGCAATACCTGCAACACTATAGCCACCTACAGCCATGAGATCATTCTTCAGGCCAATAGTGGGGCCACTCAGCAACGCCACAAATATAATCGTCATACCCAAGTAATAACCTGACATTGTCATGGCAACGGCAATGTTATCTTTATCCGCTAACTCCGCATTGATACTGTATGACGTAAACAAGTCTTTAGCCCATTTCGCGAGCAAAAAGAGCAAAGCATACAAACCAATAAAAGGCAGTCCGTGGAGAATATTTTCGAGTAACACGCTAATGGATCCCATAAGCTACACCTATTTTTATTGTTGTTTTCATGAGTTGATTAGGGGCTGTTGTCCGCGACTGTGATCCGACACATTAACTCTTTGCGGCTTGAAGGCCCGCTTAAAGACTTCAACGGCCCGGGTTGGTCGACAATCGCCACACATAAATACGTCAATTGCAGCAAACTGGTTTTCTGGCCACGTGTGAATACTGATATGCGACTCAGCCAAAAGAGCAACACCGGTTACGCCTTGATTCTCGCCAAAAGCATGTAGCTTTATATCGAGCAAAGTGGCACCACATAACGCAGCCGCTTCAGTCAATGCGCTCTCAACTAAATCTATGTCTGTTAAATAATGTGCATCAAAGAGATCAATGAGTAAGTGTTGACCTAATGATGAATGGTTATGCGTGATAACAGTGAATCCTTATTAAAATATAATCAGAGAAGCGTTCCCAGCAGTCAGCGCGAATATGCCATATT
>CAZVDU010000262.1:0-3690 GCA_964625615.1 uncultured Pseudoalteromonadaceae bacterium
CGAGTGAACACTACGTCACTGCTGATAAAGACAAGATCCCTTTTCTGCAAAAACTTATTTATGGCCTTGGTGCATTAGTTAATAACTTATTGGCTGCTGCTATTGGCGGCATGATGATAGTCCTGAATTTAGGGCTGGGTATGAACCCTGCGTTAGTTGGTTTGATCAGTGCGCTGCCTAGATTGACTGACGCCTTAACCGATCCCTTGATGGGGTATATTTCTGATCATACAAATTCGAAGTGGGGGAGGCGCCGTCCTTATATCTTTTTTGGCGCTATTGCTGCGGGCATTGTCTTCACTTTACTATGGCAAGTGCCAGTTGGGCAGCCAGATAACTTCTACTTTTGGTTTTTCTTAGCCGGCTCCTTTATTTTTTATCTTGCTTACACAGTCTTTGCAACACCTTGGGTGGCATTGGGGTATGAGCTAACACCTGATTACCATGAGCGAACGCGATTGATGGCTGTGCAAAACTTCATGGGCCAACTTGCTTACGTTGTTTCACCTTGGTTCTTGTGGTTTATGCAATATGAGTTGTGGTTTGATGACATGTTGCAGGGGGCAAGTTGGTTGGCATTTATCGTTGGTATGTTCACTGTCTGCGTAGGCATATTACCAGCGATTTTTCTAAAAGAACCCATTAAAACCGTTCCAATATATGATGATAAAGCACGAACCGCAGGAAAAGCTGAAGGCTCTCAATTCTTTAATAGCGTTATAGATTTTTTTAGAGGGTTTGCGACAACACTTAAATTCAAACCTTTCTTATTATTATGTGCCGCTACTTTCCTGGTGTTTAATGGTTTTATGCTGGTTGCATCCTTCCAGACGTACGTGATTATTTATTATGTATTCGGCGGCGATCAATCCTTGGGGGCTGAATATGCCGGTTGGTCTGGCACGTTAGCGGCGGTTTCAACATTCTGCGTGATCGTTATTGTCACAAAGATGTCGACGTTAATGGGCAAACGTAAGGCGTTCTTTGTTGCTATGGCCATTTCCGCTTTTGGTTATGCTATTAAGTGGTTTGCCTATACGCCAGAGCAACCTTGGTTGATGTTACTCCCCGTTCCTTTTATTGCCTTCGGTTTAGGTAGCTTGTTTACCTTAATGGGATCAATGGTTGCTGATGTTTGTGATCTCGACGAGCTTAATACCTATGAAAGGCGTGAAGGTATGTTTGGCTCTATCTTCTGGTGGGTTGTTAAGCTAGGTATGGCCGCGGCTCTCGCAGCTGGCGGATTTTTGCTTAATGCAACAGGGTTCGATGTTGCCTTAGCCGGTAATCAAAGTGAAGAAACCATCTTCTTAATGCGCCTTTTTGATGCCGCTATTCCGACCATTTGTTCACTACTAGCGATATGGATGATCATGCTTTACCCCATTACCGAAAACAAAGCGCATGACATTAGGAAAGTACTGGAAGAGCGCAGGGCTTAGGTATAGCAATCACTGTTGATGTCATTGGTTTTTTTCATTATTAACGATAGTCCGGCTTTTCTTGTGTGAGACAAAAGGTAGCTCATGCTATTAGAAAAGTCGGGCAGTATTTAATGAGCAATTACTGACAAGTTACTGGTGACGGATATACAGAACTACCAGTTAACGTAGAAGTCGCAGGTTGCTGACTCCATCAATCATCCGCTTTACCTAAAACGGTTTTAATTCCCACTGAATCGTGCATTTCCAAGTGGTTTGGGTATATTGTCCCATTCATAGTTCATGGAGGAGGGAGAATCAGTGGCTAAAACCTTTTGGCTGTAAACGGCTCTCATTGCTATTTTAAGCTATGTTAGTGGAGTGAGTGATTCGCAAGGTATATGGGATACTTTGTTTCTTGTCGTATGGTGTAGTTGGGGGCCAATACTGTTTGCAACCTGTTATCAGGTGATGGGGAATGAAAATTCTTTAGTGCAATACATGTTTGCATCTGCTTTTGTGAGTGTTGCTGGTTTTGCTTTGTATATACTAAGCCTTACCACTTATGAATTATTAACCTCCGGCTCACTCAAAGATTCTGGTTTGATTTTTCTGGTTGTGCCTTTTGGTTTCGTTAAATATGGCTTACTGGGCAATATAGTCGGCGGGTTTATATACTATGTGTTGAAATTTTATAAACGGTGAATTTCTAAGTGGATGTGAGAACAAAGATCTGATTGTTAACTACAGATCAGATCTTTGATTTGTTACTTCACGTAAAACGGTACGTTGGCATGTGCTGCGTTGTTGTTACCATCATAGACGTAAACAAACAGTCGATAGGCACCTTTTTCTTTTGGTGCTTTAATTTCAATTTCAGCCATAGTGGTATCTTTAATTAAACCTTCCATAACGGGTGGGACAGCTTCATGATCGCCGCCAACTTGTGTTGCGGTGCTTTCTGGCCTGACTTCCCATTTGTAGGTAACGGTGTCGTTATCTGGTTCTTGGACTTCAAGGTTTGCTGTGTAGGTTCGACCAGAGAATAAGTAGATGTTGTCGTAAGCTGTTCTGTCGTTAAGTTTAATAGGGCCTACTCGGGGCGTGCGATTCTCGGGCCACTTTCCATTCCATATGTAATGCATAATATCAATGGCTTCGGTTTCTTCACCGCTGTCTAAGTACATGCCATACCAAGTCGGGGTTTTTTCCTGCTTTTGTCCCCATAAGAAAACATAATTACCGATGGCTTGATCAGTAAATGGTTGCAGCACTTGTAAATAGCTTTTGGCATAGTTACTGGCTTTTTCTGAACTGGTGTTTTCTACAGGTGCCCCCCATTTAGTTTTTCCAACTTCCCAGTGACCGACAGATCCCCACTCAGTAACAAAGTACGGCCCGTCAAAATCCACCTTATCTAAATACTTAGGTAAATTGACGAGATCAGCATAGAGCTGGAAGCTAACAAAGTCGAGCTCGGGAGCTCTTTTCTTGATTGCTTTCAACGCTTTTTTATCAAAGCCTGCAATAGGTGTTGTTACTGGGTGATTAGGGTCGATTTCATGGATCATTTTCGCGACGTCGTTAACGGCGTCGTAAACTTTGGGGTTTTTAAAGTCAAAATTAAGCTCGTTACCGACGAACCAGGTCAATAGAGCAGGGTGATCTTTATATTTTTCGACACGTGCTTTGGTTTCTTCAAATTGCTTTGCAACCGCTACGGGGTCATTATAATCAAAACCTTGACGTTCTCGGGCAAACTCTAAACAGAGAGAGACCGTTAATCCTAGAGCATGCGCTCTGTCCAATAGTTTATCAGCAGGTTCTGCGCCATCGTCAACGGCCCATGTACGAAAAGAATTTCCACCGTGTTCAGCCAAGCTTTCCAGATCCAAATGGTCAATACCAGCACCTTTAACGTAATAGGGCTTGCCACCGCGCAATAGCTGATACTTGCCATCGTTTTCAACAATTTCGACCTTAATAGCTTGTGCTATAGCCGATGAACAGAAAAGTGACTGAGCAATAATGGTAAGTGTAAGAAGCTTATGTTTGTATCGTTTTAAGGAAATCATAGTGAATCCTTTTTCTTTTGGTCATCAATGAAGGTGTTCAAGTAAAGGCTAATACCGGCATGGGTATTAGCCTTGTAACACCCTTAGAAAGTGTATCGCAATCGTGCACCAAACGTACGAGGGCGCGTAAAGAAGCGCGTGTTGTCAAATTGCGTAATGATTGTTGCCGCAGTGCGCACTTCATCAAACAAGTT
>CAZVDU010000263.1:0-3650 GCA_964625615.1 uncultured Pseudoalteromonadaceae bacterium
CGCTTTTCAACCCATACAACGTAATATTTTTGTAAATGAATTTATCAAACAAACAGAAGCAATACCTGAAAGGTTTAGCGCATTCACTGAAGCCAGTGATCCAATTAGGTAACAATGGATTAACCGAAGGTGTGCTTGCTGAGACTGAAGTTGCTTTAAATCATCACGAGCTGATTAAGGTAAAAATTCCAACAGACGATCGTGAAGAGAAACAGTTAATTATGGATGCTATCGTAAGAGAAACGAATGCAGTTAAAGTCCAAACTGTCGGTCATATATTGGTTATCTATAGGCCCAGTGAAGATAAGAAAATATCTATTCCAAGCAAATAGATGTGTTTAGAGGCCGCATAATTTGCTGCCTCTAAACATATACAACCGATTGCTAATCTTTGACCAATAGGTCCATTACGTTCGCCAAATCCCCTTTCCCTTCGCGAATTTCTTCCTGGCTAAGCCCTTTAATTTCATGCGGGAATACCAACCACTCATCACTGTCATGCACATAATAATCAGGCACTATGTTTGTCTTATTGTTCTTAGGTTTATAATAAGGACATGCAATACGCACATCATTTGGCATGTTCAAGCGTGTTAATTTTTTAGTTTGATGAATTAACGCTTCAATACTGCGGCCTGAATCAAAAACATCATCTACAATCAGCAAGCCATCATCTGCATTGGCATTTTCAATAAGGTAATGTAAACCATGCACTCTAATTGTTTTTGATTGCTGTCCAATGCCATAGTACGACGACGTACGCACGGCAATGTGGTCCGTTTCTACTTCCTTAAAATCAAAAAACTCTTGCACGGCAATACCCACTGGCGCTCCACCACGCCATATGCCCACAATAAAATGCGGGCGAAAGCCATCTTCATAGACTTTAGAGGCTAATCGAAATGAGTCCTCTAGCAACTGTTGAGCAGAAATGTAAACCTTGTCCACTACCTTCTCCTAAATAAAAAGGCGAGCTGGTACGCTCGCCTATCGACATAAATCCAAGCTGACTGTTAGTCAGTGCTTATGCCAGTCGTTCATTAAAAATATTTAAATGTATTCAACGTCTGTAATTTCATATTCGACCGCACCTGCTGGTGTCTGAATATTAACAACGTCATCCACTTCTTTTCCAATTAATCCTCTGGCAATCGGAGAAACTACCGAAATACGGTTATTCTTTATATCTGCTTCATCTTCTCCAACAATTTGATAAGTGATTTCTTGGTCGGTATCCACATTAATAATAGTCACTGTAGTGCCAAAAATCACTTTCCCATTATTAGGAAATTTAGTCACATCAATAATATTTGCATTAGACAATTTAGCTTCAATCTCTTGAATACGTCCCTCACAAAAACTTTGTTGCTCCCTTGCTGCATGATACTCCGCATTCTCCTTCAAATCACCGTGCTCTCTTGCTTCTGCAATTGATTGAATGATTTGCGGTCTCTTTACACTTTTTAGTTCCTTTAATTCAACTTGTAAACTGTCTGCACCAGCTACCGTCATTGGCACTTTATTCATTACCCATTAACTCTCTTATGTAATTCTTGAACAGAATTCACTATTGTTCTATCGTCGGCTTCACTAGCATTTGCCGTAGCAAAAGCTGCATTGAGGGTGGTTGTATAAGGCACTTTGCCTAATAGCGCTTCACGACGAATGTAAACAGAATCTGTTATTGCTTGTCGACCCTCGGTTGTATTAATAATATAACAATACTCACCATTTTTAATAGCATCAACAATATTTGGGCGCCCTTCAAGAAGTTTATTCACAATACTGCATTCTAAGCCAGCTTCATTGAGCACAGTAGCCGTACCTTTTGTAGCTTCTAACGAAAAGCCTTTTGATACTAACAACTTCCCAAGTTCAATCACGCGTACTTTGTCATTATTTCGAACAGAAAGTAATACCTTGCCTTCTCTTGGTAATACTTGACTTGCACCAAGATTAGCTTTTGCATAAGCGATATCAAAGGTTTCGCCAACGCCCATCACTTCGCCCGTTGAACGCATTTCAGGACCAAGTAACGGATCAACACCTTGGAATTTAGCAAATGGAAGAACAACTTCTTTAACAGAATAGAAAGGCGGGATAATCTCTTCTAACACTTCCTGTTCATGTAAAGATTTACCGATCATTGCTCTGGCTGCAACTTTTGCGATGGGAAGCCCCGTTGCCTTGGATACAAAAGGTATAGTACGTGCAGCACGAGGGTTCACCTCAATAAGATAAACTTCACCATCCTTTACTGCAAACTGCGTATTCATTAAACCGACAACACCAAGCTCTAAAGCCATTGCCTTTACTTGATCGCGCATCACCTGCTGAATTTCAGCATTCAATGAATAAGGAGGTAATGAGCAGGCAGAGTCACCAGAATGAACACCCGCTTGTTCAATATGTTCCATAATACCGCCAATCACGACATTACGTCCATCAGACATAGCATCGACATCGACTTCAATAGCATCATCTAAGAAGCGATCAAGCAGCACTGGTGAATCATTAGATACTTTAACCGCTTCATTCAGATAACGCTTAAGATCCTTCATGTCGTAGACGATTTCCATCGCGCGTCCACCCAATACATAAGAGGGGCGAACAACCAATGGGAAGCCAATCGCTTCTGCTTGCACCAACGCCTGCTCCATATTACTTACGGTCGCGTTAGCAGGTTGCTTAAGGTTAAGCTTTTCAACCATTTGTTGGAAGCGTTCTCTGTCCTCTGCTCTATCGATAGCATCCGGCGATGTACCGATAATAGGTACACCATTAGCCTCTAATGCACGAGCTAGCTTAAGCGGCGTTTGCCCCCCATATTGAACAATTACCCCTTTAGGCTTTTCGATACGTACAATTTCTAAAACATCTTCCAGCGTAACAGGTTCAAAATACAAACGGTCAGACGTATCATAATCTGTCGAGACAGTTTCTGGGTTACAGTTGACCATAATGGTTTCGTAACCATCTTCACGCATAGCTAATGCAGCATGGACACAACAATAGTCAAACTCTATACCCTGACCTATCCTGTTTGGGCCACCACCCAACACCATAATTTTCTCACGATCAGTGGGATTGGATTCACACTCTTCATCATAACTTGAATACATGTAAGCCGTATCGGTGGCAAACTCAGCGGCACACGTATCCACGCGTTTGTATACAGGGAAAACACCTAAGCTGTGACGTAAATCACGAACTTCTTTTTCACTGACACCCATAAGATCGGCTAAACGAGAATCAGCGAACCCTTTTCGTTTAAGGCGACGCATAACACTATGGTCCCCACCGACACAACCCAAACCACCTATGCCAAGCTCAATAATGCCTTTCTCTTCAAGAACAAGATCTTCAATCTGAATTAAGTACCACCGATCGATATTGGTTAGCTCGAATATCTCTTCAACTGTCATCCCCATACGCAAAGCATCAGCGATATACCAAATACGCTCGGCACCCGGTTCACGCAATTCACGGATAATCTGGTTTTTACTTTCAGGGTCTTGAATGTCAATAATAGAATCTAAGCCATTAACGCCAACTTCTAGGCCACGTAAGGCTTTTTGCAATGATTCTTGTTGATTACGCCCAATCGCCATAACTTCACCAACAGACTTCATCTGCGTCGTTAAACGATC
>CAZVDU010000264.1:0-3568 GCA_964625615.1 uncultured Pseudoalteromonadaceae bacterium
TGCATTAAACCGACTGTTTAGCTTTTTTACAATCGAATTGGAGTCTAATACGTGAAGAGTCACTTTCACCTAAAGGGGTTGTTAATCCTATATGTTTTTTTGTTTATCACCACACCCATTGTCGCAAAACCCGTTATCTGGGAAGGTACACGCGTTAATCCTGATGAAGAACTGCTGTCAGGCTTGTTGACTATCAACATAGAGAAGGGTGTTGCAAAAGGAGAAATCGGTGGTTTATCGGCGACTGGTGATATAGACATTCACAAACAATTTACCCTGTTTTTCACACCCAAAGGCACAACAGGACTTAATGCTAATGCTGGAACATTTGAAGGCTATATCACCAAAACGAATGAGCTGCGAGGGCATTGGATTCGTTATGGTATGAAAATTCGAGCCTGGACGCCCTACGCAACCCCTGTGCATTTCTCACAAAAGGGCCAAGGTAAAGGCACATCTAAGCGCTATGAAGGCACAATAGCTCCATTGAAAGACGAACTGTCGATATTTTTTGTGGGAGAACCAACGTCAGACGACAGTTATGCATTTGAGGTCTTCATCCCTCAAACTAATTATGGGCGTTTTTATCGTCATTCAGAGCTACGCTTTTCAAAAGATAAAGTGGCGTGGGTTGTCACCATGGACGATGGTACATCAAGAGAGATTGATGGCGGGAAATATGATGCTTCTAGCGGTGTTTTTCATATGCAATTGCCTCATTGGGGAAACGGTGTTCAGTTTAAAGAGGTAAAAGATGTTCGGGGGCTAGTGCCTGCAAAAAGACATAAAGCTTATACAGTGCCGGAGCAGAAGAAAGACGGTTGGCCAGTAGGCAACGCAGATCAATTAGGTTTGGACAGTAAGGTATTAGAACGTTTTGGCGATATGCTCAGCTCTGAGCCACCTAATACGCCCAGGGAAGCCCAAACGGAAGCTTTCTTAGTTGCCCGCAATGGTGTGTTGGTGTTTGAGCGCTATTTTAGAGGTTATGACGCCGAGGAACCCCATGATTTGCGCTCTGCTTCCAAAAGTCTGACAGGCATTCTACCCGGACTCATTGAGCAAGCAGGTTTGCTCTCGAACGGTAAGAGACAGAATGTGTTGGATACACCTTTATATCAAACACTAGGTATTGAAACCGATGACGCTAGAAAGCAAGCAATTACACTTGAGCATATACTGAGCATGAGTACAGGGCTTGACTGCGACGACAATCAACGGGATTCACCGGGTGGGGAAGATAGAATGCAGAGTCAGCAAGAACAGCTCGACTGGTTCCGTTTCATTCTGGATTTAGACGCTGTATATACCCCAGGAAACCATTTGGCTTATTGCTCTGGAGGTATCAACTTAACAGGTGCAGTGTTAACAGCAAAAACACAACAATGGATGCCTACTTTAATTGAAGAACTATTTGCCCAGCCGCTCGGTATTAAGCGATATCACATCAACTTATTGCCTGATGGACAACAAGCGTATTCTGGAGGAGGCTTACAATTGACCGCGCGTGACTTTCTTAAAATGGGACAGCTCATGTTAAATAAAGGCCGTTGGGGTGACCAGCAGCTGCTATCCCCAGACTATGTAGAGAGTGTATTAACGCCGAGGGGGATTATGTTTGATAAAGGCTATGGCCTTGGTTGGTGGATAAGCACCTACGAAGTTGATGGACGTAGCTACCGAGTGTTTGCAGCTGGTGGAAATGGAGGACAGCAAATTTTTGCTATTCCAGAACTTGATATGGTGGCTGTCTCTCTAGGGTCGGCTTATGGGACCAGAGGGTCTTTCAAAATGAGAGACGATTGGTTTCCTAACATCGTACTCAAGCATGCCATTAAGCAGTCTAAGGAATAGTTAGGTGACAAACTTCCGAATAATGATTTTGGCTGTCGGTTTAACCTGTGTTGCATGTGCTCCTGTTGTGTCTTGTGAGTCTGACACATTACAATGTGTGTTAGCCGATTTCGCTAAGGACAAGCACAATGACTTACAATCTGTTGTTGTTATCCAACAAGGAGAGACAATAGCAGAACGATATTACAATGGTAGCGATAATAGCACCCTGGTGGATGTCCGGTCTGCTGGGAAAAGCGTGACGTCATTGTTATTTGGTATAGCGCTGGATAAAGGTTTTATCAAACGTCTGGATCAAACCGTAGAGGACTATGTGCCTGAATCAAAAGGTAGTGCAGTCGGTCAGGTAAGATTTGATCACCTGTTGACGATGCGCACTGGCTTAGATGCTGACTCTAACGATCCGGATTCTATCGGCATGGAAGATAATATGGATGCATCGGATGATCCTTTCTCTTTCATATTCACCGTCCCAACAAAAAAAGAAGCAGGCAAGTACTATGTCTATAATTCATTAGCGGCCTATACAGCTGGCCTTGTTATCGGTAAAGCAACAGGTCAAGGCTTAGAAGGCTTCGCGCATAAGCATTTGTTCGCCCCCTTGGGCATGAATAAACTCGACTGGCAAGAAGACGGCTCTGGTTACACCAAAGGCCAAGGTAATCTCTTTATCACGGCGCCTGACTTTGCGCGTATTGGGCTGATGGTGCTTAATGGTGGTCGTTACAACGGTAAGCAGATTGTTAGTAAGGCATGGATTGAGGAAAGCCTAAAATCACATGTTGATGTTTCGGAAATTGAATTTAATGCCCTTGGTTATGGGTATTATTGGTTCTATCAAGAGTACAAGGTTAACGGTGACTCAGTGGGTGTCCATTTTGCTTCTGGTAACGGTGGCAATAAGATTTATATCATCCCCAAATATGACATGGTCGTTTCTGTTATGTCGACAGCCTATGGCCAAGGTCGAGGACATCGTCGTTCTGAAGCGATTTTAAAAGCAGTATTGGCTTTTCAAGCTAAACGGTATCCACTGTGATAATTGGCCTAGGGCTAACTACAACGTTCTAGAAAAGCATCTTCATGATATCTTCAGCTACAACCTATCATGTGCCTGTAGCTTGTACGGGGTCACAAATATTTCATACACCAACGATTAACAGGTAACAATAAAAGAGGTATTTTAGTTAGGGCTATTCTTATTTGAAATAAATGTTTCTCTTGAATTTTTTGTGGAATAGTTGTTTCATGTTTTGTTGATATGAAAAGACCTCACTATGCAGCCAGACGAACACTACCCTATTATTATTAACAACGACCCTTATATTGTTACTCCCTTAACGAATGTGTTGGGTGGATTGCGGTTGGCTGTAAAAGACCTTTTTCATATCGCTGGTATTCCAACTAGTGCGGGTAACCCCGATTGGTTGAGGTCGCATCCAATACCTGCGCAAACGAATTCATGTGTCTTACACCTACTTGATCAAGGGGTTGAATATGTTGGGAAGACGCTAACTGATGAATTAGCTTATAGTTTAAACGGGCGAAACATACATTACCCTAGTATTGTTAATGCTTTATCACCTGATAGGGTTGCTGGTGGCTCGTCTAGTGGTTCTGCTTTGGCTGTTTCCAACAACCTTGCTGAGATAGGTTTAGGTACAGATACTGGTGGTTCTGTCAGAGTGCCTGCGAGCTACAATGGATTGTTTGG
>CAZVDU010000265.1:0-3503 GCA_964625615.1 uncultured Pseudoalteromonadaceae bacterium
GCCGGTTTGCAGAGAAGTAAAATTGGCGCAAAACTTTAGATGTCAACAACTTAACTGCATTCCAAAACATGCAACCGGAGAGAAACAAATGACTACATTAAACGCAAACAAAAACAAAGGCTTTACACTTATCGAATTAATGATTGTTGTTGCTATTATCGGCATACTCGCAGCAATCGCTTTACCACAGTATCAAAACTACACGCAAAAAGCGCGCTTCACTGAAGTTACGAATGCTACCGCAGCAGCTAAAACAGCTGTTGAAATTTGCTTCCAAACTAACGGCGCTTTAACTGATTGCGATGGTGGCGCGAATGGCATCCCTGATAATGTAACTGCCGCAGCAGATATCGTTGGCTTAAACACAGCAGATGGTGTTATCCGAGCAGACAAATCAACAAACTCTACAGTTAACGGTTCTGATCCAGCGTTTTATATCCTTACGCCAGACGTAACAACAGGTAACATAGTTTGGGATGCAGCTTGTACCCCAGCAACTATTTGCTAAACCAGTTTCCACCTTTGGGCCCAGTTAACGCTGGGCCTTTTTATTTTAAGTCCTTTTTCAACCAAAGAGATTAAGCAATATGGCACAGGCAAAATCCATAGATACTTTTATCTGGAGTGGAACAAACAGGAAAGGACAGAATGTTAAAGGTGAGCTAAATGCTTCTTCTATCATAGAAGCGAAAAACCTGTTGAGGCGCCAAGGCGTCTCAGCTACAAAAGTCAAAAAATTCAGTAAACCTCTCTTTGGTAAAGGTGCTGAAAAAATTAACGCTGCGGATATCAGTTTATCGACGCGTCAAATTGCCACCATGCTAGGTGCTGGTGTTTCCCTGATCCAAACCATTGATATGATCGCCACAGGGCATGCTAAATCGAGCATGAGAAAAATGTTGACGGACATAGGCAATGAAGTTAAATCAGGTAATCCCCTATCAAACTCATTGCGTAAACACCCTGAGCAATTCGACGATCTCTACTGTGACTTAGTATCTACTGGTGAACAATCTGGTGCTTTAGAAACCATTTTTGATCGTATCGCACTCTATAAAGAAAAAGCAGAAGCCCTAAAATCCAAAATTAAGAAAGCCATGTTCTACCCTATTGCCGTGGTAGTTGTAGCCTTTATTGTGACAACCATACTCCTCATATTTGTTGTGCCTCAGTTTGAGGAAATATTCAGTAGCTTTGGTGCAGAACTCCCAGCTTTTACACAACTAGTCTTAGCAATATCAAGGTTTGTGCAAGATTATGGCGTATTCATAGGCGCTGGCATGGCTGCGGGAGGCTATCTATTTGCGAGGGCCTACAAGAAATCAAAGAGCTTAAGAGACAGGTTAGATGCCAGATCGCTTAAATTGCCGGTTATCGGGGATATCTTAACCAAAGCAGCCATCGCTCGCTTTGCACGAACGTTATCGACAACTTTCTCCGCTGGTGTGCCTTTAATCGGTGCACTAGAATCAGCCGCGGGAGCTGCTGGTAATGCCGTCTATCGTGACGCGACACTACAAATTAAGAAAGACGTGGCAGGTGGTCAGCAAATGAATACCGCTATGCGTGTCACCAATGTTTTCCCAGATATGGTGACGCAAATGATTGCTATCGGTGAAGAGTCTGGTGCTGTCGATGATATGTTGGAGAAAATCGCTGATATTTATGAGCGAGAAGTAGACGATATGGTCGATGGCCTTACAAGCTTACTAGAACCCATTATTATGGCTGTTTTAGGCGTTGTTATCGGTGGTTTGATTATAGCCATGTACTTGCCTATATTCGAAATGGGCAACGTAGTTTAATCTGTTCTAAACTGGCATACTGTAATTTGTATGTCAGTTAACTAAATTACAAGAATACATCATGCCCGAAATTGTCGTTTTATTGGCAGAATCCCCGACCGCATTTATGAGCTTTGTTTTTATATTTAGCCTCATCGTTGGTAGCTTTCTAAATGTTGTTATTCATAGGCTCCCAATTATGATGGAGCGGTCATGGAAAGCCGAATATCAAGAATACTTTAATCCAGAAGATGAAGCGGAACCGCAGCCCGTCTATAATCTGGTTAAGCCTGACTCGACTTGCCCAAACTGTAACCACCTTATTCGCTGGTGGGAGAATATCCCTGTTCTTAGTTGGCTTTGGCTAAGGGCGAAGTGCAGTAATTGTCAAAACCCTGTATCTGCTCGTTACCCGCTCGTTGAGCTAATGACTGCTTTAATGTCTACCTGGGTTGCATGGCATTTCGGTTTTGGAATGCAAGCTGTTATGGGTATTCTGTTGTGCTGGCTATTGATTGCGATGACCTTTATTGATCTTGATAAAATGTTACTGCCCGATCAACTCACTTTTCCCCTAATATGGATAGGATTACTGATTAATACCTCATCCACCTTCGTTTCTCCAACAGACGCCATTATTGGTGCCTGTGCAGGCTACCTTACTTTATGGAGTATTTACTGGGCATTTAAGTTACTAACAGGTAAAGAAGGTATGGGTTATGGCGACTTTAAGCTGTTAGCGGCATTGGGAGCTTGGTTTGGCTGGCAATATTTACCTATTGTTATTTTGCTTTCATCAGTCGTTGGGGCAGTAGTCGGTCTATTCATTATGTTCTATCAAAATGAAGGGAAGAGTGTTGCCATTCCTTTTGGTCCTTATCTCGCCGCTGCCGGTTTTATTACCATGCTTTATGGTGACTGGATAGCTAATCAATACTGGCAATATATACTCGGATGAGTGATTTCATTGTGGGTCTCACCGGTGGCATCGGCAGCGGCAAAACGACTGTTGCCAATCAGTTTGTAACATTAGGTATTACTGCTATTGATGCTGATGTGATTGCAAGAGAAGTTGTCACCCCTGGTATGCCAGCGTATGACAGCATAGTTGATTATTTCGGGCCTTCTGTTATCAGCGGCAACCAACAACTTGATCGGACAGCATTGCGCCAACTTGTCTTTAACGATAACAACAAGAAATCATGGTTGAACAACTTACTACACCCAATAATCCGGGAGGAGATGATCTGCCAATGCCGTAAGGCAGACTCTTCATATTGCCTCCTCGCCATTCCTTTGTTGGTCGAGAATCAATTATTCGCTATGGTGGATCAGGTACTGGTCGTAGATATAGATGAAGCAGCACAACTCGAACGAGCTGCCAAAAGAGATCACGCCCGATTAGAAGACATTAAAAAGATAATGGCGAGTCAGGTCTCACGTGAAGAGCGGCTAAAACATGCAACGCAACTTATTGACAACAATGGTTCGAGTGCAGATATTGCGGCTCAAGTTGAAAAATTACACAACATTTATATAAAGCTTGCAAAAAATAAAGCAAAAGCTTGAAATAAAAGTGATAATTGAGTTTCAATAAACCATCTTTTGTTTTGGCTCATATTCAATGTCTCACACACTGTACGAATTTCCACTTAATGAAAAAGTCAGATCTTATATGAGACTGGAGCAGCTTTTTAAGCAGCTTGAACAAACCAAAAC
>CAZVDU010000266.1:0-3449 GCA_964625615.1 uncultured Pseudoalteromonadaceae bacterium
ATGGGTATTTCTCCATTAAATGATTCTTCGCAAAATCAGTTTAATGAATACCTGTATCCTACGTTAATTATGTAGAGCTTGAAAATATAGGTAGATCACAAGCTAATGTTTTACATAAAATATAAGCTACACTTTTTCTGAATGTAATACTTAATGGTTGTTGATAAGTTGTGTAGTGTGAATCAGTTAGTTAGAACAGTGTTGCTAAGCTACTGTTTTGTATTTTCTTTTAATCTGGATGCACAGCAATCTATACTTCCGTCCGTGACAATTGAAGACTTAACTTCAAAACTTATTGGCTCACCAGGACCTATCTTACAAGGTCAAAAAACATTGTGGATTGGAGGAGATAGTGGCTTACTGGGTGTAACAGGGAGTCATATCTCTCAGTTTGACTACAACAATAGTCCATTAACCAGCGGTGTCGGCGAAATTATACAAGATAGTACAGGTACTTTATGGTTAATCACTGACAGCAACGGAATCATTCGTTTCGATCCAATTACTTCAAATTTTACTCAATATAATAAAACAACGGGATTGGACTTTAATCAATGTTTGTATTCGACATATACCAGTGGCAGGCTTTATACCACCTGTGAGGGTGGTATATATGTTGTTGACACACTTTCAAATCAAATAAATGAAATACTTTCTGAATCAGAACTGTACCATGAGTACGAAACAGCATATAGGGAAATAGAGTCAGATTTAGAAGGAAACCTTATACTCGTTGGTAAAAATAAGAAGCTTTACAAATATCACTCAAAAACGAAAGAAATTAAAGAGATAGATATAGGGCATATCGAGTTAACTCAGTTTACCTCCTTGTTTGTTGATAGCAGAAATAATCTATGGCTAACAACAGAAGATAAAGAATATAAGCTTATCCCTCAAAGTGATGGATACAAAATAACTACGCTCGAAACAGATGATGACCATTGGCAATTCTGGACAATCTTTGAAGATAGTAGGGGAGACATTTGGTTTGGTAGCAATGTATTGCTTGTATATGACGATATATCAGATCAACTAAAAGCTCCGCCTAACTTATCTCCGGTGTTTTCGAAAGACCGTAATATTGCAGTTCAAGGAATTGCTGAAGGGAGGAACCAAGAACTATACATTTCATCATCAGTATTTGGTGTGGTTATGTTGCCGAGGTTGACAGAGGGGATCAGTATTTTTACCGATATTGATGGTGAGTACTTAAATACTCTACAGGCACAAGAAAAATTAAGTAAGCATTCGTTTCTACTTAACTTTACATCGAATAAGCAAGTGTTGTTATACGACTCTTTCAATGAGGAAAAACAGCTAGTATCAAAGGAATGGTTTGATATAGACGATCTAAAAAAACTTAATGAACATGAAGTACTTTTTTTAGACGCGGAAGCAGGTTTACACCTATTTAACAGAGACAGTTTAGAAATACAGCATATAGACTCAGAGACGCTAGGTATACCAAAAGGCCCATTTGGCGCAGTAGATATGGATGATGAGGGGACTGTTTTTCTTTCCGGGGTTGGTTCTAAACCTGGTATCTATCGAGGCAACTTAAACAATGGATTTGAGAATGTGTATCCCGATGTCAAGGCATATAGCAGTTTAAAAGACCGAGGCGGTCATTTATTTTTTGCAACTATCGAGAATGGCGTTATCGAATATACTAAGGACAAGCAATGGCGTCGGTGGAACCCTCCTACCAACATTGGCAGAAAACCATACACACGATGTATGATAGAGGACAAACAGGGTATTATTTGGTTGTGTCAAACACGACAAGGCTTAGCTTATCTGGACAAAAAGAAACAAAGTATAAAATATATTGATAGGCGTTATACAGGCGGCTCAGATGTTATCCGTAATATAACTAGTGACTCACAAGGGTATTTATGGATCGCCACAACTCAAGGTTTGGTAAGATATGATCACAGGAATCAAACTTCTATTAAATTAGGTAGGGAGTACGGCATATATGATACGGACTTTTATTTTGCATCTACCCAACTCACTGATGAAAAAATAATTGTTTCAGGAGATAACTTAAATTACGTTATTAATACGGAGATAGTTAATGAATACTTGGATAAGAGGTTAGCACAGACCAATGACGTCCAATTAATGAACATTGTTTTGTCGCATAGAAACAGTAACGAACAGGCAGGCCGTAAAGCTGATTTAGAGTTTAGTGCTCGGACAAAACAGGGTTTTGAGGTTACTTATGAGGAGTATTTATTTACGCTTGAATTTGCAGTTAATAACTTTATAGAACGCGAGCAGTTTAGTTATGAATACCGATTACTAGGGCTTGATGAGCAGTGGGCGTCTTTACCTAGTGGGCAAGACTCAGTCACCTATACAACGCTGCCATCAGGAGATTATACATTTGAAATACGCTTAGTTGATGGCAAAAGCTTAGCGGAGCAACCTGTTACACGATTGCCCATTAAAATCCTCCCACCCTATTGGTTAACAACCCAAGCTTACGTGCTTTATGTTTTTCTATTATTGACAAGTTTTTACCTTATCTACCGGTACAGAACAAATCAGCTAGTAAGAGCAAATGTAGAGTTAGAAAAAGCAGTGACTGATCGCACACAAGAACTAACAGAGCGCACTTCTGAGTTATCTAAGAGCAATATTCAGATATCAAACTTGCTTGAGCAAAAGGAATCTTTATTTGCGAACGTTTCACATGAGTTTAGAACTCCATTATCTCTGATGCTAGGGCCTATTGAACATCTAAGAGATGGCATTGTTGGTAAAGATAAAACCCAAATGTTTGATATGTTACAACGTAACGCTAAGCGGTTGGCTCAGTTAGTTGAACAGATATTAGAGTTGGCCAAGTTAGATACGGCCGCCGAGTCTCATAGGCAAATTTATGATATTGATAGTAGCTTAAGGGTATTGGTTAGCTCTTTTGAACCATTGGCAGAACTTAAAGGGCAAAAAATCGTTTTTTTAAGCAATTGTCAAGGTGGGTTAGAGTTAACGGCGGACTCTTTAGAGAAAATACTCTATAACTTGCTATCTAATGCCATTAAATATTCTCCCAGGGGAGGCACAATTATAGTGACCAGTGAACAAGTGGGTAATCAATATGGATTGAGTGTTAAAGATACAGGGTACGGTATTCCAGAAGATGAATTAGAGAATATCTTTGAACGCTTTACTCGATTGGAGAAAGCGGCTGAACAACTGGGTTCAGGGTTAGGTTTGGCTGTAGTAAAAGAATTGGTACAAGTTAATAATGGAAGGATAGAAGTTAGTAGCAAGTTAAATGAAGGTACTACTTTTCGAGTGACCCTTCCATTGATATCAGATTTTGATAAAACCCAGGCTATTAAGGTGACTGATGTTTCATTGACCTTAAGCCCTTCAGTAGAGTTTTTTGTCAATGAGGCGGACGATTTAAAAGAAGAAAAAATCGCAGCAGTAAAGGA
>CAZVDU010000267.1:0-3376 GCA_964625615.1 uncultured Pseudoalteromonadaceae bacterium
ATAGGCCCGTATTGCTTAACTATTACATTGAGGGATGGCGAACGTATGGGTATTAAAGCCGATTCAACTGTCGCCAACAATATCAATAACTATGTGAGAAAATGCCACGTTTCAAGTGGCATTTAAGCATTTTTGAGGTCTAAGCCAATTACACGCCTTTATAACTTAATATCGGCGATAGGCGTCGAACAGCCTTTAATAATTTACGTTGCTGTGCCATGACGTTATCAATATTTTTGTAACTTGAGGGCGCTTCTTCAGTGAGTTTGGCAAGCTTTTCCGGTTGATAGAACACGCCTTTCAACTGGTCTTTAAGGTGAGACGGAGTGATGGTATTGTGTGCCATCTTTCGGCTCATTTGCCTACCGGCACCGTGCGAACTCGAATATAAAGAATCTAGGCTGCCTTTGCCTTTTACATGGAAGCTGTCGCTGCCCATACTGCCAGGAATTACAGCATATTCGTCTTTCTTGACGGAGCAAGCTCCCTTTCTGTGAACCCAATATTGTTTTTTACCAACTGATATTGATTCAATATGATTATGGTCACAATGGATTAGTTGTTCGGTATCAACTGTTGTTGAGAAAAGCGTTTTAAACAGTGTTTTGCATTTATCGAGAATCAGTAAGCGATTTTTTTCTGCATAACGTCTGGCCCACAGCATATCGTTTATATAATCCTTCCCTAACACTGTATTGCATTCTAAATAGTTTAGTCCTCCAGATTTTTGAGTAGCTTTAGCTAAATGAAAGTCACGAATTGCCGGCCCCATACATCTTGAACCTGTGTGGATCATGATCCAGAGTTGCTTAGATGTTTGACATCGTTGTAGCTCTAAAAAGTGATTGCCTCTGCCCAATGTTCCTAATTGTAAACTTCCAGAGCGGCTGGCTAATTGTTGTAATGCGCCTGATGATAGATTTTCTAGATCGTCGACGAAGTGAGCTTCCCGTTGAGACAATATCGGTATGTTTAACTTAAAGTAGGTGAATATTTGCTCTGCTTTTTTTGCATCAATATCTGCTGCGTCTAGATCAACAGCAGCTGCCAACATACCACAACCTATATCACCACCTACTGCCGTAGGGTAAAGTAGCGTTTCTGTCGCTAAAACACAGCCCACGCATACTTCGTTAGCCACATGTGCGTCGGCCATAAGCCTGACATGTTTGACGTCTTTCATGTTACGTAAACGTTGGCTTTGTTGTTTCAAAGTGTCGCTGGATTTTTCACTTAACCAATGCTTGAATGTTGCTGTCTTTTTTATCATCAGCTTTCCCTCGCTAGTTCTATATGTAAGCTAGGGACGTTTTTCCGGTGAATTGCTTGCGCCACTATTGTTCGTATCCTTCCTTGATGTTGTTGAAACCATGTAATGACTTCAGAGCATTGTTCGGCATTGGCTATTCTGGTTGGTGTGATCTCTAACACTAGCGATGAGCTATTGTTGTATGGTTTGACATTAACAACATCCCAACCATCTAACCCTAACTCGACGATAGCAAGTCTGACTATTCTATGGACTCGTTTGCACAAACGTTTGTTATCTGATTGTGGTTTGTTCTCTCTATTTTTCTCATGACGAGGTGAAATACCGTCGCCTTCGCATAGCGAAGCGCAACACGATAATAAATATTCTGATGAATTCATCGATATCTCCGCACCGGAAGCAGAGTCAATATTGTTTACTATTAAGCGACCGATGCTAATTAAAAGCTTTGAAAAGCCTCCAATCAGAAAAGATTATTAACTACGTAGAATTGGGTAGTTATTTGACTGTAAGGAGGCAGTTTAATTGAATCGATGTTTTTGCAATGGAATACATATCAGCCTCCTTCGTAGAGTGAATTTTGAAGAGAGAAGATCATAGCCTATTTATTACTATAGTCAACGGCTATATTATGATGCTTACTGCGGCTAAGTTAGTTGATGAAGGAGAAAAAAACGATGGATCTGTTGAGTAATAAAAATATCCTCATCATCGAAGATGAACCAAGCATTACTGATAACCTTGTCTATTCATTACAATCAGAAAGCTTTTCTGTGCAGACTACACGCCTTGGCTTACAAGGGTTGGAAATGGTGAGTAACGGCCATTTTGATCTTGTTATCTTGGATATAGGCTTGCCGGATATTAGTGGCTTTGAGGTTTGTAAGTCTATCCGTAAGCACTCAGATATACCTATCCTTTTTCTTACTGCGAGAGGAGACGAGATAGATCGCGTCGTGGGATTTGAAATAGGAGCGGATGATTATGTTGTTAAGCCATTCAGTCCACGGGAACTTACAGCAAGAGTTAAAGTGATATTGAGACGTGGTCGTGTTGATGTTCAGTCACCGAGCAAATCGTCACCCCAATTTTTGGTTGACGAATCAAAGAAACAAGTTAGCTGCAATGGAACATTATTTGATTTAACAGCTTATGAATATGGAATATTTAACCACCTGATTAAACACCCAGAACGGATTTTTTCTCGTGAAGAGTTGATGCAGGCGGTTTGGACATCGCCAGAGGAAAGTTTTGATCGTGCTGTTGATACGCATATTAAAACATTGAGAGCTAAATTACGGGTGATAGATTTGGCTGATCAATCTATCGTGACTCATCGCGGCATGGGATACAGTTTTAAGGCTGATATATGAGTTTTAATCTTCGTATCTTTCTCTCGTATTTTTCTATACTGGGGCTGGCTATCTATTTGTTGTTAAACACTTTGATGTCTGAGTTAAAACCAGGTGTGCGGCAGTCGACAGAAGATGCGCTAGTTGATATGTCCAATATATTAGCTGAGCTAGTTTTGGAAGATTTCCTACAAGGGCGAGTTGGAAGTAAGAGCTTTTCATCAAGCATGGAGCGATTTTTAAATCGCTCTTACCGCGCGAAAATCTCATTCGTAGATAAAAGTGCTAGCGATATACGTATTTATATTACCGATGACAAAGGCCTTGTTATTTACGATTCTGATCAAGTCGCTGTTGGCCAAGATTACTCTCAGTGGAATGATGTTTATCTAACATTAAAAGGAGAGTACGGCGCTCGAAGTACATTGGCTGATCCAGATAACGGAATGAGTTCTGTGATGCATGTCGCAGCCCCAATCCTGAATGATGGGAAAATTGTCGGTGTTCTCACAGTCGCTAAGCCTAACTTATCTCTACAGCCTTTTATCGACAACGCACAAAGAACGGTAAAAATACAAAGTTTATGGCTTGTTATACTGTCATTGTTTGCTACCGTCGGTATAGCATTTTGGCTTACTCGCTCTATCAGGAAATTATCAAATTATGCTGATAGTGTGGCTCGAGGAGAAAGAGTAAACGCCCCACAACTGTCGGAAACCGAGTTAGCCAAACTTGCTTCATCGATGGACAATAT
>CAZVDU010000268.1:0-3336 GCA_964625615.1 uncultured Pseudoalteromonadaceae bacterium
CAGAAGAAAGGCCGCTAAGTTGGCCTAAACATTGAATACCCTCGATTCGTCTAATAAGCCTTTTACTTCGCTCGTCACGTCAGGAGAACCATGAAAACACTAAATCGCGTCATTTGTGTCTTGCTACTTACCTTAATAACATTGGTGGGTTGCACTACTGCGCCTGATAAAAAGCCAGAAGGCGTGCAAACGAACGACAAAGCCCAGCAGCTAGATAGCTTGGTTGAGAGCAATTCTGCGAAAGCTGTTGAGGGATCAGAAAAGCCGGTTGAGGTGAGTCATAAGGAGCCTGAGTTACCCCCCGAACTGGCAGATGATTTATGGGTGCGTATAAGTCAGCAGTTGGCTTTCACTCATTCTGATAATGACCGGGTAAAGCGCCGGATCGAGTGGTATATGCGACACCCCAATTATATGCATACCATCAGTGCCCGAGCAGAGCCGTTTTTGTATTATCTGGTGACAGAAGTCGAGGCGCGAAACTTGCCAATAGAATTAGCGTTAATGCCCTTGATAGAAAGTGACTTCAATGCTCAAGCTTATTCTCCCAGACACGCTTCTGGTTTGTGGCAGTTAACACCGCATATTGCTAAGCATTTTGGCGCTCGTATCAATGCTTGGTATGACGGCAGGCAAGATATTGTTGATTCCACACAGGCCGCACTAGATTTTCTAGAGTACCTTCATAAGCGGTTTGATGGTGATTGGTATCACACTATTGCTGCTTATAATACGGGCGAAGGCCGTGTATTGAATGCGATAAAGAAGAACAAACGAAAGGGGTTATCGACCGACTTTTTCAGCTTGCAATTACCCAAAGAAACACGCCATTTTGTGCCGAAACTATTAGCTGTTACACAAATTCTGAAGAATAAGCTCATGGACTTCCCAGCCATCGATAATGAACCTGTGATTAGTATTGTTCCGTGGGGTAAACCTGCTGTATTGCCTAATAGCAGTGATTGGAAAGATATTGACTCACTCAACCCTGGTTACACGAGATTCCCTGCTTTGTTGGAAGGTGGGAAACATATAGTGGTGCCAGCTGACCGCCTGTCTGAATGGCATGAACTCGTGGCACAATTACCAGCATTGTCTGCCGACACCTGGCAACAGTATCGTATTCGGCCCGGTGACACACTCAGTGGTATTGCTTACCGCCATTCCTTGACAGTTGCACAACTCAAAACGTTCAATCAACTTGATGGAGATAGAATAAGAGCAGGGAAAACGTTATTGCTTCCTTTGCTTGCGGATAAGCAAGTTGACTATACCGTGAAAGAGGGCGATAGCTTGTGGCTTATTGCGAGGCGGTTTGACACAACGGTATTGAAGCTAAAACAATGGAATAGCTTGTCTTCCAATACATTGCAAATTGGAAAAACACTGAATATCTTTTTGAATCCTAGTTAGCTTAAGGTTAGCTAGAGCCTGCAAACGCGTGTTCGCGGCAAATTTTTCGGATGTCACTTTGAGATAATGGTTCGTTTGTTAAGCCACACTCAAACTCACCGTTATTAAGCGTACGGTTGAAACAGCAGGTTTGGCATTGTCCAAAACCTTTGTGGTTGTTGTTTACTTGCCATGTTTGCAACAAAAAACGGATGGCATCTATCTCTTCGGATCGCTCTTCCAGATTGGGCATCACATGCTGCGTCATCCTATTGAGGCTTGTTTGCCCTTTATCAGTTAGATAAAGGTGTGTGACGCGTTTATCTTTTTGTGAAGGCTTTCGTTCGATAAAGCCGTCTTTTTCCAACACTTTTAGACTCTGGGAAATACTCCCTTTGGTTTGGCCTAAATATTCAGTCAGGGCTTGTGCTGTGTTCGAGTATTTATTGCTAATAGATAAGTATCGCAATATCTCCAAATGCACGACTTGAACACCTTCTAGTGTCGCTGCATGGCGCATTTGGCTTTTGTACAAAGAGGATAGGCGTTCAAGCCATATATCGATATCGTTCATCATAATCATTATAGTATCGAATCTAAACTATGTTGACAATCTAAAATAATGCGTTAGCATAAATATAGTTTAGATTCTAAACTATATTTAATTGTAAAAGAGGTATCCCTATGAAAATTGATGTTTATGACTCCTACGCACAAAGTTTGGCAGGACACACTATGCATTTTGACGTCTTTGTTGAATCGAATACATCTGCTGAACAAGCTTTAGGTTTTGGCAGGCGTTGGCTAGAAAGTATTGGTGAAAGTGCTGAAGGGTTGCAGCAGTCACGTTGTAATTTTTGCCATTCAGAGATCGCTAATCCTGAAGTACAAGTGGTCATTAAAAACCAAGGATATTTCATTCTGCAAATGGAAGGCTGCCCAGCGGCGGCTTAACTTTTACTTCATTCAACATTGTTAGAAGGACAGTTTTATGAAAAACGTTTTCAACATACTCATTTTGGGTTTTGTTCTATTATCACCAGTGACACATGCTGGTGAAGGGACAAAGAACATTCCTGGTTATACGTATGGGAGCAAAAAGTTAGCAAAAGCACCCTATACTGTGGCAGATCTTGACGCTCTAAAAGCAACAGTGCTATTCACAGAAGAAGACGCAAAGTGGTTACGTAAGAGCCGCAAAGTATTAGAGCCTCAATCTGAAAAAATCCTCGATACCTGGTATGGATTTGTCGGTGCTACGCCACATTTGTTGCATTACTTCTCATCAAAAGAAGGGAAGCCCGATGGAGAATATCTAGCACGAGTGAGAGCTCGTTTTATTCAGTGGATCTATGACACTGCCGATGCGAACTATGATCAAGATTGGTTGAATTACCAGTACGAAATAGGGCTAAGACATCACCGCATCGCTAAGAACAAGACGGACAATGCGAAAGCCGTTGATCACATCCCGGCGCGTTATGTGATCGCGTTGACTTACCCAGTAACAGCCACGCTTAAACCGTTTTTAGAAAACTCAGACTATTCAGCTGAAGAGGTTAATGCTATGCAACAAGCCTGGATTAAGTCAGTGTTGATGCAAACTATTTTATGGACTGAACCTTACTTTAAGAAAGGGGATTTTTAACCGAATTGGGCATCTAAGCTCACAAGTGCTGTATCAATATGCTTATTAAGTGCTTCTGAATGAGAGGCACTTTTACAAGAGCAGCAGACCCTAGTGAGATCTTTAAAAAATAACTTGGCTCTATTAGCTTCCAGCGATATAAATAGTTTTATCTATGAATTCGAGCGGTCATTCAATCTCAAAATATACTCCCCCCTTTTTTATAAAAATATATATAAAGATCATTACCTTTGATGGATGTTGTTAAATCATCGTCATCCTTATTAAGCACACGAGATGATTCGTTGGAATCGGGT
>CAZVDU010000269.1:0-3304 GCA_964625615.1 uncultured Pseudoalteromonadaceae bacterium
CTTCGTGCTGGCTTTTTCCACAAAAAGAACAATACAGTAACTTATTGTCGCCATCGCCTTGTTGATTGTCACTCATTAAAATCCTACCTCGTCATTATAACCGAGTTTTTACACACTACTTTCTTTTATCCCTGAAAGTTTACTTGCTCGCTTCAGACAGGACATCATCTCTGTTTGATAATACTTGATCTACTAAACCGTAATCAACAGATTCCTGTGCAGTCAAAAAATTATCCCGATCAGTGTCTTGAACCACCTTTTCCATCGGTTGACCAGTATGTTCTGCCAAAAGCCTATTTAGTTTCTCTTTAGTAGAAAGAATTTCCTTAGCATGTATTTCAAAATCCGATGCTTGTCCCTGAAAACCACCCAACGGTTGATGAATCATTACCCGTGAGTTCGGTAAACAATAACGCTTACCTTTAGCGCCCCCAGACAACAAGAAAGCTCCCATACTTGCAGCCATTCCCATACAAACTGTACTGACGTCAGGCTTAATAAAACGCATAGTATCGTATATGGCCATACCTGCCGAAACTGACCCTCCAGGTGAGTTTATATATAAGAAGATATCTTTCTCTGGGTTTTCAGCTTCCAGAAACAACAGCTGGGCTACAATAAGATTTGCCATGTGATCTTCAACTTGACCCACCAAAAAAATAACGTTCTCTTTAAGAAGACGTGAATAGATATCATAAGAACGTTCACCCTTGGCAGTCTGTTCTACGACCATAGGTACTAATGCGTTTTGCGCATCAAAAGATTGATTAAACATAGTGATTTTCGTTTTATCCAAATAAAAATGCTCGGTAATTACCGAGCATTTAAGCAGTTGCTGACCATTGAAGTCAACGCACAAACCATAAATTAAGCTTGTTTGTTCATGATGTCGCCAAATGAACCCTCTACTTCGGTCACATTAGCGCTTTCAAGTAATGCTTCTACAGCTTGCTCTTCCAAGGCAACATTATTCATTTGTTGCATCAGTTGCTCGTTCTCTTTGTAGTAACTTACAACTTCTTCAGGGTCTTCATAAGCAGATGCAGCTGTTTCAATCAATGACATAACCTTATCATCATCAACTTTCAGCTCTTTCGTTTTGATCACTTCACCAAGCAACAAACCAACAGACACTCTTGTGCGCGCATTTTCTTCAAAGAGGGTATCTGGTAACTCTGGCATATTAGCCGCATCACCACCTTGTTGTTGCGTAAAACGTTCTTTAGCCTGGTTTCTTAACACTTCAATTTCCTGACTCACTAGCGAAGCCGGCATATCAACGTCATTGTGCTCAAGCAGCTGAGCAATAACCTGCTCCTTAAGCTGAGCTTTAAGTGTTTGATCAAGCTCACGTTGCATGTTTTTCTTAACTTCGGCTTTCAATGACTCAATATCACCATCTTCAATACCGAAAAGCTCAGCAAATTTACTATCTAGCTTAGGTAAATCTAAACCTTCTGTTTTCTTCACTGTGATAGCGAATTGTGCTTCTTTACCTTTTAGGTTTTCAGCATGGTAATCTTCAGGGAAAGTAACATCAGCGACAACTTCATCGCCCTTTTTCAACCCTACAATTGGCTTCTCGAAGCCGGGTATCATGCGTTCTTTACCCATTTCAAGTGGAAAATCTTCTGCTTTACCACCTTCAAACTCTTCGCCATCAATTGTTCCATTGAAATCGATAGTAACGCGGTCATCCTTGCGAATTTTACGTTTATGCTCTTTCCAAGAAGCGTGTTGCTTGCGCAACGTATCCATCATTTCATCAAGATCTTTATCGCCTATCTCAACAACTGTTTTTTCAATAGTTATTTCATCAAGGCCTTTTACTTCAATCTCTGGATATGTTTCGAACACAGCAACAAATTCAAGATCTTCGCCATCAACATCTTTTTTCAACTCGAAAGTTGGCTGACCAGCAGGTGTCAACTTTTCCTGCATAATAGCTTCGTAGAAATTACGCTGCATTGCTTCACCAGCAATCTCCTGCCTTACTGCAGAACCGTAGCGCTTTTTGATAACGTTGACCGGTACTTTACCTGGACGGAAACCGTTGATGCGTTGAGTTTTTGCTAATTGTTGCAAACGTGATTTTACCGCAGAGTCTAAACCCTCCGCAGGTACGGTAATGGTAAGACGACGTTCTAAACCTTGCGTCTCAACTGAAACTTGCATTCTTCTACCTCAAATGTGCGCTGCTATGCTAGCAGTCGTATTCAATTTGTTAATCTTCTAAGACGAACAATTTTGTTTTGTGCAATGAGCACGAATAAAATGGACGCGGCATTATACAGGTGAGTATATTTCAATACCAGTACGAAATGTAAAAATTAAAAGTTTGACTGCTTTTAATTGGTTATTCGACCTGAATAGACTTCTAGCAGAAGCTTAAGAAATGGCATATCAGCTATTAGAAGTATAAAGCTTGTATTCGTTGTATTAACCCCGATGAACCTCTATAGAATAATGATCTGACAGCTAGCAAGCATACTCAAAAGCCAACATAAAAATTTATTTTTAAACCTTGGTTATGTTTAAAAGATCAGCACCACTCATCTTAGGTGATACGCCTTTAGTAAAAGCTTCTTGAACCAATTTCATAACTATTTCATTAATCGGAGCTTGTTGATTACGTCCCTGTGCCAGTTTGACAATCTCACCTTGAAGATAATCGATCTCAGAAACCCTCCCCGCATCTAAATCATCAAGCATTGACGACCTAGCATCGTCATCTATTTTAACAATACTATTCATGATCAGCTGATATAGAAAGTTTGGTAACCTCAGTACTTTTATCATTTTCGCCGGCGTGCTCTTACCAAATTTGGCAGGTTTGATATTGGCAGCCTTCAGTATACCTAAAGCTTCTTCTATCATGAAAGCAAGTGCTTTACGATAATCTCGTTGAACAAGACAAGCTTTTAAAGGCAAGCCTGCCAATGTATTCATGGCATTATTGAGGTTTACGAGCAACTTTCCCCATTGAACGGCTTTAATGTCATCAGATAAAATACAGCCTTGCCTAATCGACTGGAACATCGATTGTAGCTCGAGCAAAATCGATGCTGGATGCTGCTCAACCCACAAATCCCCTTCAGTCCCGCAATGAAATCTCCCAGGACTAGTTCCTGTTACATTAAAAGGAACCATTGCACCTAACACGGTATAACCTGGCATTACTTCTCGCAGAGTATCAGCATTACCTATGCCATTCTGAAAACTGACGACAATAGCGTCTTTATTCAAGAGCTTGGCTAACTCTTGGCCAGCTGCCTTGGTGTCCTGAGATTTCACAGTCACCAGG
>CAZVDU010000270.1:0-3292 GCA_964625615.1 uncultured Pseudoalteromonadaceae bacterium
CCGATTGGCGCCAACTTGTCCAACGACTGCTCAAAGGAGAGATGTCGCGGCGTGGTGTTAAATATCAAGACCTCAGTCAACGCTTGCTCAGTATCGGCGTAAATCAAAGCGCAGACAACCTTAGAAATAAAGTTAATAAGGGAATTATGGGGGCTGATTTGTTGTTACAAATTATGTACGTGCTTAATATGCGCCGTATCGAGCGTGAAGATATTGTCGATATTTTTCATGATATGGGGATAAAGCTAGGTGACGAGTAACCGCTGAAAACCTAATATTAATTTGCAAATATCAGCAGACTTTAGGCTTTCTTATTGTGTTGGCGGCTGCTCTACTGCACGATCCGTGACAATTTGTGATAAGACTATCATCGAGTTCGTTTCACAAAGTTTTGAGAAACTTTCGAGAAGTTTATCTAGTTCTTTCATGCTTGTTGCAACAACTTTTAACAGAAAGGCTTTTTCACCCGTCACATTACTACATTCAATTACGCCCGTGATTGATTTGATAAAATCAATAAACTCGGGCTCCTTACCTAAAAAGACACGCGCTTGGACTTGAGCGATTATGGGGTAACCGAGCTTATCTAAGTCTACTTGGGCGGTGTAGCCTGTAACGGCTCCACTTTCTTCTAACTTTTTGACGCGTTCTGCCACTGCTGGTGCAGATAAATGCACGGCCTTACCTAACTCAGCAAAAGAGATACGGGCGTTCTGTTGTAATATCGAGATTATTTTCCAGTTGGTGGCGTCGAGCATTAAAATCCTAAGTTTTTTACAAAATTACCTTTGAATCCAAGGCCAATAACGGCTTATTCAATGGCTTATGTATTCATATTTCGCAGCGCTCTTTATATCATAGAAAAATATGCCTTATCAGAGATAACATCCATGAAATTAGAAGAATTTACCTTAGAACGTATTCAATCTTTATATGAAAACCTGGTTGAACTGAACCTCTCTGACAGTGGGGTTCATCCATATAAATTATCTGAGCTGCTGACTCCTGAGCAGCAACAGGAAGTGCTTAATTTAGAATTGGGATATGGCTGGACTAATGGTTTTGTGGAGCTTCGAGAGACAATCGCAAAGCTTTACCAAGAAAGAAACAGTGATGAAATAATAGTGACCAACGGCTCCGCTGAGGCAAACTTTTTGATGGTAATGAGTGTGCTTAAACCTGGCGATGAACTGATTGTGGTTACCCCTAACTATCTACAAATAGCCGGTTGGGCAAAGGCACTTGATGTAACTGTGAAAGAATCTCCCCTTATACAAGATAAAGGCTGGTTGCCTGATCTTGATGCGCTGGAGTCGCTGATAACGCCCAAAACGACAATGCTCACCATATGTCACCCTAACAATCCGACGGGTTCAACTTTACCCGTTGAACAAATACAAGAGCTTGTCGACTTAGCTAAAAAGCATGACATCTATTTACATGCAGATGAAGTGTATAAAGGCGCTGAATTTGATGGTGTCGAGCTTCCAAGCTTTGCAGATTTGTATGACAAAGCCATAGTGACTTGTGGGTTGTCTAAAGCGATGGCAATGCCAGGGCTACGTTTGGGGTGGCTTGTTGGGCCAGCGGCCGATATTTATGCTACTTGGCAGAGTAAGGACTATACCAGCATCACAACCTCCTCTGTGAGTGAATACGTTGCGAATGTTGTTTTACAGCCCAATATGCGAGAAAAGGTATTAAAAAGAAGTAAGGACTTGCTAACAGAAAACTT
This sequence comes from uncultured Pseudoalteromonadaceae bacterium, assembly GCA_964625615.1. Classification (GTDB taxonomy): domain Bacteria; phylum Pseudomonadota; class Gammaproteobacteria; order Enterobacterales; family Alteromonadaceae; genus M269. The sequence continues at coordinate 1,736 of CAZVDU010000270.1, forward strand.
AGATATTATGCAACAGTGGATTCACGAAAATCGTGATTGGGTATCCTTTATTCCACCAAAAGCGGGCGGTATGGCTTTTATACGTTGCGAGCTAGATGTTAATTCTACTAAGTTAGCACATGAGTTAAGAGAAAGCCTCAGTGTGTTTGTTCTCCCTGGCGACGTTTACGGCATGGATGGCTATTTTAGAGTGGGCATCGGTGCCCCTGCTGAGCATTTACGCGTGGGCTTAGCACGTATTTCGGACTATGTTCGTCGTACATACTTGGAAGTGAAATAGCGACCACTGAGTGACACAAAAATAAATTACGTAGTACCAAATACTCACACGTTGAGGATAACGTATGTTGATACTTGATAGAGCACAAATAGCCGAGCTGCTACCTAAACTTGAACTCATGAGTAGCTTGGAGCAAGGATTTGTTGACTACAGCCAAGGTAATTGCATTGTGCCGCCTGTTGGTGAGTTGCTACTTGAGCATGGTGAAATACATATTAAATACGGATGTGTTCGAAATGAACGCTTTTACATTATTAAAATAGCCTCGGGTTTTTATCAGAATCCAGAATTAGGTTTGCTTTCCAGTAATGGTTTAATGCAACTTTTTGAACAAAAAACTGGGCAGTTGGCCGCTATTTTGTTAGATGAAGGTTTGTTAACGGATATACGAACGGCAGTGGCAGGGGCAATTTGTGCAAAACATCTAGCGCCAAAGGGCGTACGTAAAATAGGTATTGTTGGAACAGGTACTCAAGCAAGGCTACAAGCGCAGTATGTCGGAGCTCTGCTGGACTGCAGAGACGTTGTTGTTTGGGGGCGGAGCAACCATAAAGTGCTAGCCTATCAACAGCAGATGAATGTGCTGGGGTTTAATGTTGTTATCGCAGATACAGTTGAACAATTATGTTCAGATACGCGTTTAATTATAACAACGACTCCGTCACAAGAACCTATTGTTAATACAGAATGGGTGCAGGCTGGAACACATATTACTGCGGTGGGATCGGATACTCCACAAAAGCAAGAAATAGACGCTCAGCTATTAGCAAGAGCTGACAAGGTGGTTGGTGATAGTATTGCCCAGTGTATGCATAGAGGGGAGATATCCAAAGCACTCATTAGCGGTTATATAGTGAAGGAAGATATCCTTGAATTAGGTGAGATGATACGCACAGAGAATGGTCGCAGTGATGAGCGGCAAATTACCGTAGCTGATCTTACCGGTGTTGCTGTTCAAGACATAAAAATAGCCGAGAATATCTTTCTCGCAGCGAGTGCTTAGGTCTTAAATAAATTTGCTCATGACATGACCTGATGTTTCATCAGGTTTTTTCGATAACCGAACGTGGCATAGAAACCTTCTTTTCCTTTTGCACAAACCAATAGTAGCCCCTTTCTCTGCCGTGCCGCTGAGGTAGTATCGTAATATTTTTATCGAGCTTTTAAGTTTCCGATAGTGTTGATTTTAATTATCCGTGTTGAAAGTTAGCGTCACTTTCCTTACATTTTGGTGTTAGATTGAATGTGGTACCAGTGCTTGCTAGGTTTTTATTCAT
>CAZVDU010000271.1:0-3269 GCA_964625615.1 uncultured Pseudoalteromonadaceae bacterium
TCTATGGGCCGTGCACGGTGGTGGATTTTATGAAGTGGCTAAATATGAATACGGCCCTGAAACTATGCCAGAACCTCTCCATTGGTTTAAATGGGAGGCTTACACGACTTGGATCAGCGGCTTTTTGTTACTGACGCTAGTTTATTATTTTGGCGCATCAGCTTATTTAATCGATCCATCCGTCATGTCGTTATCCCCAACCACCGCAATAGCTATGGGCATTGGCTTTATTTTTGGTGGCCTCGCTATCTATGAGTTTGCGTGCCGAAGCCCTTTAGCAAACTCTCCAACTGTTTTTGGTTTGTTCTTTTTGTTGTTGCTCATTGTGGCCAGTTGGTTAGCGACACATTGGTTTAGTGGTCGGGGGGCTTACATTCATGTTGGCGCACTGATCGGCACAATCATGGCGGGCAATGTTTTCTTCAAAATTATGCCTTCTCAGCGACTCATGGTTGACGCTGTTGCCAATAAAAAGCCTATAGAACCGAATTGGGGGTTAGGCGCTAAGTTAAGGTCAGTTCATAACAATTACCTGACGTTACCGCTACTTTTTATTATGATAAGCAATCATTACCCAATGACTTATCAACATCCTCAAAACTGGTTGATACTAGTATTAATCGGTGTTATTTCAGCTTGGATAAGACATTTCTTTAATCTAAAACATGTCGGTAAGAATAAACCTTCAATTCTGATTTCGGGAGCTATCGCAATGTTGATGCTGACCTTATGGGTCTCTTGGCCTCATAACTCAACATCAACAACCTCTGCCCAACAAGTGCAAGCAACAACAGTCTCAGATGAACAAGTGCATACTCTCATCAAAACACATTGTGTTGGCTGTCATTCCGCAACACCGATTGATGACACCTTTAAAGTGGCTCCTTTAGGGTTGGTATTGGACAGTTTGGAACAAATTAAACAAAGAGCAGCACCTGTCTACTTAAGAACATCCCAAACCAAAGATATGCCGTTTCTGAACAAAACAGGCATGACAGAAGATGAACGGCAAATAATTGCAACGTGGTACTTCGAGAACTTGAATAACCCTAACTCAGGCTAAACAAATAACGCGTGTTTGTTTAGCCTATTCCATAGCAACCTTGACAAAACCAGAGCCAATCATTAGTTTCCATAAACCAATAGGTAACTAAAACGGGTTCGTAAAAATGAAAATGCGGTTGATTTTCATGATGCTAGTATTTGGGGTGGGGCTACAAGGCTGTTTGCTTACACCCGATTACCAAGCAATTCCAGGCGTAAATCAAACCGCTCAGGTAGAAACAAATTTCAGCAGAGTTATTTCACATAAAAACTCAATCGTTTCTGTTGAAGTGGATTCATTTATTGACTCTAAATTTGACTATCCATCGGTTTATATTGGTCTACACAATAGTGATGACAAAACCGCATCAGTCGTTCTAGACGATATAAGAGTGGAAGCCGATGGTCAGGAGCTCATCGTCAAAGATCCTGCATCGCTCTTCGATGAACGACAAAACAGATTAGCTCGCCTCACCATATTGTATAACGGCCATCCGGAACCTAGGCAACGCAATCGTTCAAATAGAACGAAGAGGAAAGGCATCAATCCTGAATTCAACGAATATAACAATGATTATACCCGATATGTTGAACATCAATTGATGGATAATGATATAGAGCCAAACACCTCATATGGTGGTTATATTGCCTTTGATCGACTCGATCGCAAAGTTCAACATTACAGAGTGACGATAAGGTTTAATGATGAGGACCACGTCTTTATTATTACACGCTCATAAGCCTTTTATTTAAGATGGCGGATATATTGTTAGTCATATACATACGCTTTAAGCTTAAGCATGGGATAGGTACTGGACTAACCATTGCTTCATAACGGTTATGTAATACTCTTCCGCTTCCTCTGAGTAATTGTCTGAGTATGGATTCATAAAGCCGTGAGCGAAGTCAGTTTGCTCAACCTGTACATTAGGTTTGCTGCTCAGCCTTTTTTGCAATTCCTTAACATCAAAATGAGGCTCTTGTTCGGGAAAAAGAATAGTACTGGGCACTGATAACACCAGATTATCGAAGTGCCTGATTTGACTTGGATAAAACGCCATTAAAGCCCTAACATCAACATCTCTGTTTTCAGCCAGTACTTTATACAAAGCCGAGCCTCCCGCACTAAAGCCAATGACCACATCTGGTTCTAGTTCTATAACAGCACGCGTCAAATTTTCACAATAAGTATCTAATCCACCTTCTTCATTAAATATGTCGTAAGCATCTTGCTCAGAATAGAAATTTTGCTCTTGTGCACCATAAGGGTCTATTACCATACAATTGGCATTGGCTGGCAATATCCGATGGATCATGTCATCGATATGAGGCCCGATACCAAAAATATCGGTGGCAATAAGTAGCAACATGAATTTTCCTATAAAATGAGAGGCTAACCCTCCCATTTTATATTATCGCGAGGTAAAAGGTAACGCGTTTAGCTTGTAAAGCCACCATCAACAGTCACTGTTGTGCCTGTCGTGTAACTCGATGCATCAGATACTAAATACAATACAGTGCCAGCCATCTCATCTGGATGCGCTACTCGCCCTAACGGAATAGTCGCTAAAGCCGTTTTTAGTATTTTATCGTTAGTGGTTAATGCTGATGCAAACTTAGTGTCGGTTAAACCAGGTAAGAGTGCATTAACACGAATATTCAAAGCCCCACATTCTTTTGCAAAAGCCTTAGTCATATTGATAACTGCCGCTTTTGTGATGGAGTAAATACCCTGCATATGGCCTGGTGTCACACCATTAACAGATGCGGTATTAAGAATAACACCACCACCCTGCTCTCTCATCATCTTGCCGCCTTCAATAGACATAAAGAAGTAGCCACGAATATTCACATCAACGGTCTTATCGTAAGCACCGAGATCGGTATCTAATATATGCCCAAAGTAAGGATTTGCTGCCGCATTATTCACTAAGATATCTAGCTTTCCATACGTCTCTTTAATATGCGCAAAAGTATTGGTTATGTCATCCATATTGCCAATATGACAGGCTAAAGCTTCGGCTTTACCGCCATCATCTCTGATCGCTTGTGCAACCTGCTCACAGCCATCAATTTTACGACTTGAGACAATAACTTGTGCACCATAAGCTGCGAGTAACTTTGCAATTGACTCGCCAATCCCACGACTAGCACCTGTTACTAAAGCAACCTTACCAGTTAAATCAAAAGGGTTTGTATTCATATAAAATTCCTTAAGCTGTCAT
>CAZVDU010000272.1:0-3235 GCA_964625615.1 uncultured Pseudoalteromonadaceae bacterium
CATGTTTGCTATTCGTTCGTCATGTTTTGGGGTTGTCTTCATTTTGGACTCCTTGCGTATTTAAACATAGTACAAGGTTCAAGCGGCATTAGATAATTCTCATCATACGAAGCTGATGTAATGATACTGGTTGAGCTTTGCGAGTTAATCAACAAAGCTCAATCGCTTGTATGTACCGTTTAGCTATCGGGGTTACTTAACTCAATAATGAGTGTGTCGTTAACATAAGCCGGGACTGGTGTTACACCTTTGCTTATATCTTTGGCAACGTAATAAGCCCCTCCACTTTGGTCTGGACCTGCGGGATATTCATCACCATCTTTAATATTTATCCAACGAATATCAACCTGCCAGACTGGGATAACCTCTCCTTCGTTCCCTTGATACTCAGTTTCACCCGTCACTGTTGCGTCTAACCAAAATTGACCATCTTGGTATTGTGGAAAAGTCGAAGGCATACGAATAGTTTTCCCCATTTCAAGCTGCATGGCCGCGAATACCAATCCCAAATTTCCCACGTTAAACATATCTACCGGCATATGGACAGTGCGTTTTCGTTCCTTCCCTTCGGGGTTTTTCACGGTGACTTCGTATTGTGCATCCGTAAACACAAAGTCCTGACTGTTGGCAGCACCTTCAGGTACACCGTCCAAAAACTGATTAATGGACAAGGGTTTCATGGTTTTGCGATCAAAAACCGTCGTATTGGTCACAATAACGCCGTTAAAGTTATCAACAATTTGCGTATGGATGAGTTGTTCTGATTCGTCTTTCGATATGACTAAAGATTCTTCATAGGTGCCTGTCAGGTTTTTCTCGCCACCACTGATGCCATACTGATTCCATTTAGCGGTGAACGGTTGTAGGCGATAACCATCCACGCCTTCACTACCCACTTTAATGATATTCAGCTGCGCATTTGCCACAAATACATGACCTAGAACAACACTAGCAGTTACTAGTTTTAGCCATTGTTTTATCTTTATCATCATTTACTTTCCTTTTTAGTTATCAATCCACCCGGTGGTAGATCTGCTATAAGAAATAAGTAAAAAAGAGGAAAACAGGAATGATCAGCGTGTGATCATTGAGTGATTTATAGGGTCTGGGGGCCTTCATAGAGCTTTTTTAGCAAATTTTGGAATTCTGGACTGCCATGTAGTGCATTAAATCGAGGATCAACATGAGTAAAAACGATAAAACCATTGCGATCATCATGCGCTCTTTGTAACCACTGCATAGCACGTTCTGCATCATTGAGTTGACTATACAAGGCAGCTATTGGATAAGCCTGAACCTGGCCTTGTTCATAGGCACTCAACATTTGCGTGAGCCATTGTTGTAGGATGTTATCAATTATTGCTTTTTCGTCATCATCGTCAGGTAATTTAGGGATATTGAAAAGCTGGGCATACTGTTTCACAGCGAAAGATACCTTTTGCTGTTGCATTAAAGCTTCGATCAATCCCAGATGAGTCCATGTACTCTGTGGTTCAACGTCAAGAATACTGGCACACTCGGTTTCTGCTTTTGCAAATTGCTCGGCAAAATTCAAATACCAACATAAATCAGCATTCACCGTTTGTGATAATGGGTCCAGACGCCTGGCTAGGCTTGCCTCTTTCATCGACTCCATCATTTGGCTTTGACTGGCATGCCAAGCTGCATTAAGGCTTCTGGCAAAGCCATTGTTGGGTGATATAGAGAGGCCTTTATCGAGAGAAACTCTCGCCTCCGCGAACTGCCAATCGTGATAAAGCTGTACATAAGCTAAAACAAAGTAGGCCTCGGCACTGTTAGCATCATATTCAATGGCCTGCCTGGCATATTGTGCTGCAAGCGCAAAATTCTCAGATTGTCCTTGCGTCGAATTAGATGCCAAAGTGTTATACAACTTTGCTAGTTGGACGATGGCCGGGACGTAACGTGGATAAGCTGCGATCACCCGCTTGAACTTTTCCATCGCTTTTTGTGCTCGCTCTTTTGAAAACTCACTAGCGAGGTATAGCGCATCGTTGTATATCACGAGATCTGATGGCGCAAGTGCCACTTGAGGTGTAGCGACCGAAACCGTCGAAACGTCCAACACATTAGCCACACCTGAAATAATATCCCTTGCCATTACTTGGAATGCTGGCATACCCGCACCGTTGGTATGAACAAATGACTCTGACCAAAGCTGTTGTTGTAAATGATTAGTTAAACGTATATCGATTCTGAAATTAAGTGGGTCTTGTCGCATCGTACCAATCAATTGATAAATCGATGCTTGATCTATTTGCTGAGATTCTTCTAGTTTATCCACACTACTAGGGGCCAAAACAATGAGTTCTTGAGTGGGCGTGCGACTCAACTGTGCCAATAACTCTTCTCGCAATGCAACTGCTGATGGATGCGATTTGGAATCTTCATTACCGCTTTGGAGATACAACACAGGCATAACAGCTAATATGGGCACATCAATGTTGTCCTTTTGCTCACCTTTAAGTAGTAGAAACAACATGCCGATAAAACAAAAAAAGCCAACTCCAGCAACTGCATACAATGTTTTAAAACGTGGTTTAGTTATTTCAGCGATATCAGCTACAAATCGATACCCTTTACCAGGTATAGTTTCAATGTACTGCGGGTTCTGGCTATCGTCTTCAAGTGCCAGCCGCAGTTTACGCATGCAGGCATTCAGGCTTTGATCATATTCAACCACTCGCCCTTGAGGCCAAAGTGTTGCGATAATGTGCTCTCGTGACGTTAACCCATTTTGTCCGTTACTAATAAGCAGTGACAAAAGTGCATGTTGCTGGTTTGGCAGGCGAACGGTTTGGTCATCATAAAACAGTTCACCACTTTGATCATTGTAATGCCACTTACCGACTTTTATTAACGCAGTCACAACCTAGTCTTTGTTAGTTTACGCAGAACTAGGATATGTCGAACAAAACAATACATCCAGTTTACTTAACGCATATGTGGGACCACTGACCCAACCTCTTTATCCTTCGAGCGAATCTTTGAAATCAGCTTGGTCGTTACCAGCACTAATTGAGTGCTGCAACTTGCTTCGCCATCCAATCGCTCATGTCATCTAAGTACCCAGGGACAAAGCCACCAATGAGTAAATAAGCTTTCTTATGCATCGCATGATTCTCTCCATCATAAATTTTGATATCAATGGGCGAGTGAGTGTTTTGCCTAAATGTCCTCAAGTAAGTAACAGACGAATCAGTATCAACGTTTT
>CAZVDU010000273.1:0-3223 GCA_964625615.1 uncultured Pseudoalteromonadaceae bacterium
AAACGCTTGAGTACTTCTTAATGCTGGATTCAACTCTGTTTCCTTGTACTGCCCGGCATTATTCTCATTCAATCTATTCGCTTTTACTTCTGCCACTATTCTTTCCAATTGTACAGGCTCGTTTTGAGTCTCTTCATTCGATGACAATTTTGTTTGAAGTTCTAAGCTCTGTGTATCTGCCAACTCTATTGATGCAGAATTCGACCGAGCTGGTGTTTTTTTCATAGCAACATCTTGAAGCAGAGCTGACTGTTTCATATTTGTATCGGCCATCACATCGACCATCGCGGTGCGGTTAGCAGACATATCTTCAGCTTCCAAAGATGTTGCCTCTATGCTGAGAGGCACTGCTTGTGGAAAATGAGACAGTTCTTGCTCAGGGTTTTCTGTCATCCAGATTGTACTGATGATAAGCACAGATGCAGCTAGTCCACCTCCCCATTGCCATTTAAACCACGCACTTTTTGGTTTAGTTCGACGCTCAGCTCTGTTATTAGGCTCTGCGATGACGCCCTCATTCGTCTTATCAGCAGCCTGTCGAGCTTGCCAGAGAATGTTTTTGTCGAGTTCCGCCGAAGGTAATTCGTTAGATATCATTTGATAAGCCTCGCTTATGACTGACTCATCTTTATTTTTTTCATCAGGTTCTTTCATCATGCTGATTGCCTCTTTTGGCTTGAAGGGACCCAATCTCCCAATTTCACGCGTAAGCATTCCCGCAGGTTTTTGTAGGCATACCGCATCCGGCTTTTTGTTGCCTCTATGCCAGTACCCATGACCTCTGCAACATCACTTAGCTGCATACCGGCCTCTTCTCGTAATAAGAAACATTCCAATTGGTGATCAGGCAACTGACTTACACAGCGTTTTATTGCCTTTGCTTGAATATCTGATTCAACATCTTCTTCAGGCTTATCTCCCATGATTTCCTTTGCGTTTGCATCGGCTTCTTGCCAGTCAGCAGCCTCATCGACAACCTTATCAGCAACCTTTTTGTGGCGGTTGTGATCAATCACCTTATTTCGCGCCATTGTATAGAGCCAAGTAGTAAATTTAGCCTTGGCTTGATAGTCACTAGCTTTAGCGATGATTTGCGACCAAACCTCTTGAAATAAATCTTCTGCTTTTGGCCGTTCCCCAACATGCCGCAAGAAATAACGATATAAACTGCCTTTATGTTTTCTATACAAAGCTTCAAATGCTGCGTATTCACCAGCACTGAAGGCTTGCATCAATTGTTCATCAGTTTGCGTATCCAATCGTTTTCCTTATTGATTAACCAGAGGGGTAACAGGGTATACTTTCTTAAAGGTGTCAACGTTATTTGAGCTTATGATAGCCGTTGATTTCAACGAATCTGCACTACGAGCTAGCTTAACAAACTCACTGCGATAACCAAACTCATCATCTCCTCTAGCGTTATTAGCAGTATCAATAACCCATTGATAATCAAGGTCCTGAGTAAATTTACTGTTCTTCATTAGCTGTGCGAACCCAGCAACAGCCACAGCAAATCGAAAGTCCTCATCTTGCTTGTCGAAATCAGAAACCTGCTCCTTAGTCACCGTCCGGCTGATAAGCTCACTTTTGTCACTATCAGGCTGCTTAAAACGTAGCTTAACATGAGCGAGTTCATCACCGAGCTTACTGTCTTGATGTTTATCAGTGCCATACCTCAACGTATCGTTGTATAAACTCTGACTACCTTGCAAAGTCAACTCATACAGCGCAGTAACAGTATGCCCTGCGCCAATCTCACCCGCATCAACCTTGTCGTTATTGAAATCTTCGTTAGCCAGCTGCCTGTTTTCGTACCCTAGTAAGCGATATTCTGCCACCGTCGCTGGATTAAATTCCACTTGAATCTTGACGTCTTTAGCAATCATATGCATGGTTGCATCGACTTCATCCACCAGCACTTTGCGAGCTTCATTGATATTGTCAATATAGGCGTAGTTACCATTCCCCGCATCGGCCAGCTGCTCCATAAGATGATCATTGTAATTGCCGTCACCGAACCCTAAAGTCGTCAACGCAATGCCATTTTCTCTTTTGCGCTCAATTAACTCGATCAAGGCATTATGATCAACCAACCCAACATTGAAATCCCCATCTGTTGCCAATACAACCCTGTTCACGCCGCCTTCAATAAACGCTTGTTCCGCTAACTGATAAGCCAATTGAATACCCGCAACACCATTGGTTGAGCCACCCGCAGATAGCTCCCCCAAAGCCCTTGTTATTGTTGCGGTTCGATTCCCCTTGGTTGGCTCTAATACAACACCCGATGCGCCTGCGTATACGACAATAGAAACACTATCTTTTTCATCAAGTTGCTTACTTAGCATGGCTAAAGATTGCTTCAACAAAGGCAATTTATTCGGTTGATTCATCGAACCTGAAACATCGAGTAAAAAGACTAAATTAGAGCCTTTATCACCTGTATTCACAGCTTCAAACCCTTTTAAACCTATACGTAATAGGTGCCTTTCATTATTCCACGGTGCCGTTGCCAGTGCGGTATTTACGGAGAAGGGTTGTTCAGTATTTTTTGGGACATCATATTGATAATCAAAATAGTTAATAAATTCTTCCAACCTTACAGCATCATTAGGAGGAAGATTTCCTTGATTTAGCATGCGTCGAGAATTGCTGTAACTGCCAGTATCAACATCAATAGAGAATGTCGATACCGGATCGGATGACACAACGTTCACACCATTTTCATCGACGTGATGGTAATTTTCTGTGTTAACAGGTTTTGGAAAATAGCTCGGTTGTACAATGGAACTGCGCTGAAAACTAGGTGCAAATGCAGTTTCTCTCTGCAAATCAATTGAGGCTCCGCTAACGCGGTGAGCTTTAACTTGATCTAACAACTTATCAAGTGTTTGCGGTTTTGCTTCAGATTCAGCTTCGATATAAAGAGCTGATTGTGATGTCTCTTTCGGTTTAGATGCAACCACTAGCTCATTCTTTTTAGGTTCTGAGGATTTATCTTTAACCTGTTCGCTGGGACCAGCACAACCCAACATCAGCATGATCGTCATGCTGACTAAGCTGTATTTAAAGGGCGAGTAACGGCGCGCTGTGGAACCTAAAAACTGAGTATGAGTGAAGTTGTTCATAATATACCTCTATAACTATCAAAAAGATGTTGCTTACAAGGTATAAACGAACGGGTTATCACTAGGGGTTATTTATTTTTAATCTGTGTTTTAAG
>CAZVDU010000274.1:0-3166 GCA_964625615.1 uncultured Pseudoalteromonadaceae bacterium
TGTAAACACCCATTTCAATCCATTCCGAAAGGCAGCTGGGTTTGCCGATAGGTGATTGTGTCCAGGTAAATCAATAAACACTCGATGCCAATCTGGTGATTTTCCAGACCAGTGCTCCTGCCATAGTAAGGCAGGCTTTCTAAATCTTTCCTCATCGTGCTGGGCGCTAACAATATAGGTTTTAGGCCGATCTTTTCGTGAGGTTAACGGGCGTTTAAAATAATCTAGATTTCGATGCAGTGCCGGATTAGTCGCTATAACCGCATAAAATGGAGCACTTCCATACATGCTTGTGTATAGCCCAAACTGCCCTCCAAGGGATTGACCAAACAGAATTTGCCTTTTGTTATCTACTGGATAGAATTTCTGCATCATGGGCATTAGCTCATTTGCAATATAATGCTCAAACTTTTGCGCACCTCCCCAAAACTCTCTTTCCTTACTCGGTGCAGTATAGTCGACACTTCGGGCGTTACCTTTTTCCCAGTCCTGAGTACCATAGCTGATCCCGACAATAATCATAGGAGGGACATCCTGCATAAATCGTATGTATTGGTAATAGGAAGACAAAAGCGGGAAGTTTGTACCGCCATCTAGCAAGTACAACGTGGGGTATTTAGTGTTGCCAGTCGTATCCAAACCATCAGGCAACCTTATAAAAATGTGATAGGACTGCTTCTTACCATCATCCTTTTGAGTTTGCATATGGACATATTCCACGTCACCCAAGCCATGTAACTTTTCCCAGGCTATGCTCTCGCTATTCGCCACAGCCTCGAAACACAAAAAGGTACAGCAAAACACACCGATATAACGACTCAGATTTATAAAACGCATAGGGGTACTCCCTTTTTTACCTCTAATCAGTATGTACGGTAAATCGGTTTAGTGAGGTGAAATGAGTTTAACCAGCAAGATATTGAGATTAATGGTCTAAATTTGATGAATGCATTGAAAGCAATTTTTAGGTGGTTAAAGCATTCGCATTACATAATTCGTCTCTGTATATTTGTGTCCTCGACAAGGAAAAAAGAAGGACAACAATGAAGTTTCTTATATCGGTCTGCTTGATTTATATATTTTTTGCTGAGTTTACTTCGGCGAGTGAATGGAAAGATATGTCAGCTCACAACGTGCAATTTGTTGAGTCAGCAGGTGGGATTAAATTAGAAGTGTTGGATTGGGGTGGTTCAGGAAACGAGACTTTAGTTTTGCTCACTGGCTTAGCTTTAAATGCTCATACCTACGATAACTTCGCTTCATACTTTACGAATGATTATCGAGTAGTAGGGATTACGCGTATTGGGCATGGAAACTCTGAAACGCCACTAACAGATTTCTCGACAGGCCGTCTAACGAAAGACATAGTGGCCGTTTTGGAAGGGCTAAATATTGAAAGTGCGGTTTTCTTAGGGCATTCCTTTGCTGGCTCAGAGCTGACTAGCCTGGCTAGACATCATTCGGAAAGAGTAAAAGCACTAATCTACGTTGATGCCGTGCAAGCGCTGGAATATCTGCCCGAGGTCCAAGAAAAGTGCCCTGATGTTGGAAAAGCGAGTATCGATATCTTCAAGTTTCAGGACAGCTTCTACAACACGCAACGGATTCAAGATGAAAATGGTAATTTCCTACCTTTCGCAGACTTGGATGCCTTAGACAAGCTGATTGAGCAGGAAGAAACCAGAGATTACAAAGGTGTAGAAGCGCCTGCCATTTCAATAAACCACCTACCAAAAGAGACAATTGACTTACTACTTGGCGTGGGTAGCCCCAAGCAGAGCTGCCTTGAAGTGTTAAACAAAATGAACTATTTGGGGGTGGCTAAGTTCATTCAAGAAAAACCTAATGCTGATGTCGCTTCAATCCAACATAGTCAACACATGATACATATGGTCACTCCAGAAGAACTTGTCAAAATAATCAAAAACTGGTTAGCTCGGACGTTCGAAGATACAGAGTGAGCACAATATAAGTTAGCCTCCCTAAGAATTATTCATCTAAGAAAAACGTGGTACATTATTTTCCTGTATCCCATTGATTCTATTTGATAATTATTTATTGAGAGGAATTGAAACTTGTTCAGATAAAATTTAAGTTATTGATTTAATTTATTTTTATTTTTTAGCAACACAATGTCACTTGATACGGAATGACTTTATATCGATATTTATAAATAAATCAGTAAGATACGTATCTTTTTGTGAGTCGCACATGCTAGTTAATGAAGCTTGCTGTCAATTTTTAAGCCTCTGTAAAAACAATAAGAACTTATCAAAGCTAACGATTAAAGCCTATAGCATCGATTTACATCAATTCTTAGACTCTTTAGAAAGTGACGTTTGTATTGAAGAAATAACCAAACACCACCTTATAGACTTTCAAACACACTTGCTGAGTAAAGAGCTATCCCAATCCTCCATAAAACGCAAGCTAGCCTGCATCCGCGCTATGTTTCGTTGGTTGGAGTTAGACGAGCTGATCGAAGTGAATCCATTTCACAAATTACACTTCAACATTAAATTACCGAGGAGACTACCCAGAAACGTCCCAACCGATCAGTTGAGTAAAATGGTCTTATGTGCGAGAGCAAACCTAGGTTCAACGCAAACGCCTTATAATACTGAAAGCCTATCAATGGCAGTTAATACGCCGAAAGATCTCAATAAGTTAACGTCACTACTGGCAACAGAGCTTATGTTGTGCACTGGCGTACGAGTATCTGAGTTGGTTGGTATCGGACTTTCTCACGTTGATTTAAAGAGTTACAAAATTAAGATCCTAGGCAAAGGTGCTAGGGAAAGGTTTGTTTATCTGCCAGATCAGGAAATGTCCGATTTGCTAAGCGTATACATTGCCAGTCGTTCCGTTGTTAATCCCACCAATGACAGCCTTTTACTCAATAGCCGTGGAAAACCCGCATCAACTCAATTCATTAGGAAGTTGATAAGGCAGCTGTCAGCTTTATCGGTGTCAACGCATAGAGTAACGCCGCATATGCTAAGACACAGTGCCGCATGTGAATTACTGGATACAGGTCTAGATATACGCTTTGTTCAAAGGCTCCTAGGCCATAGCAGTATCTCAACAACCGAGATATACACACATGTTAGCGATAAGTCACTTAAGGACAAAATAACCAATGCGAATGTGAGAGGGAGGGTGATTA
>CAZVDU010000275.1:0-3046 GCA_964625615.1 uncultured Pseudoalteromonadaceae bacterium
CGTTTTCCAGATGCTCAAGTTACCCTTCTCTCTACCACTGACTTTAATCGCTCTGATGATGAAAAAGCACGTTATCAATTCCAAATCTTGCCGTGGGATATTCGCCTAAAATTGAGGCGCCTTCCGATTATTAAGTGGCTCATTGAACGTAAGCACTTCTCTGATCATGATGAAAGACTGGCGTTAGAAAGCTTTTCAAATGCTGACTGGGTGATAGATGTCAGTGGCTATGGATTAGCATCTGTGTTCTCGAAAATCAGAGTCCTTAATTACCTCTTTGATCTTTACCTTGCCAAGAAAATGAATAGGCAGATGGCTTTGATGCCGCAATCTTTTGGTCCGTTCAATTTCGGCTTTGGTATCAACATACTCTTCAACTGGGCACTTAAATCCTTGATACAACACCCAGCAAAAACCTTTGCACGAGAGCAAGATGGCTTTGAGCTGATGAAACCTTACAGAAAAGGCAAACACCTAGCGTTGAGCCCGGACATGGTTATTCAGAGTGAACCACCGAAAGAACATCATATCTTTGCGCAAAAGAATCAAAGCAATGACGTTGTCGTTGAAGACAATGCAGTCGCCATTATTCCCAATGAGAAAATCTTCAAACATAACGCACAGAATGACCTGCACGAAACCTACAACGCATTAGTCAATATGTTACTGAATCATGGTAAAGCGGTTTACTTACTCAGGCATTCTTATGAAGACCTTAAGATCTGCAAAAAGATTAAGGCTAACTTTGCAGATAACGACAAAGTTATTTTGAACGAAGCTGATATGAATGCCTACGAATTAGCCCAGTTTATAGAACGAATGGATTTCGTTGTTGCATCACGTTACCACGCTGTTGTACATGCTTATAGAGACGGCGTCCCAGCCTTAGTACTTGGTTGGGCTGTAAAATACGTAGAGCTTATGAAGAAATTCCAGCAACAACAATACTGCTTGGATGTTCGCACAAACATCTCTGAGGAAATGTTCAAAGGGCCATTAGAAGCACTTTGTCAGCATAGTGTGAAAGAATCAGAAACTATCCGCCAATGCCTCGATAACGTAAAAGAAATAAATGTATTCAATGAAGTATTAGGTGCACATGAAGGGCAAGTAGCAAAATGAAAACAATGCTAAAGCGCTTACTCCCTCGCGCCGTTATTGATTACCTAAAAACGTTACAATACAACCTTAGAATACCTGCTCTTACTTTTTTCAGTTCAAACCGCTTTTTGAGCGGCCTCTTCTACGTTTTCTTTTCGCGAGAATTCGGCAGGGAGCAGATGAAAGTACTTCAAGGAAGAATTGCT
This sequence comes from uncultured Pseudoalteromonadaceae bacterium, assembly GCA_964625615.1. Taxonomy (GTDB): domain Bacteria; phylum Pseudomonadota; class Gammaproteobacteria; order Enterobacterales; family Alteromonadaceae; genus M269. The sequence continues at coordinate 1,308 of CAZVDU010000275.1, forward strand.
TATTACAAAAATCATTTGCAGTTCGACCAAAAGAGCAGCCCAATGCTACGAAGAAACGTGCACAGGCTTGAAAAAGGCATCATCATGCGCCCTCGAAAACCTTCGTTTGCGTCAGATTACATTGCAGAAACAGTCAATGCTTATCTAGCGATGTCATCTGCAGATGCGGCTTGTACCAGAGAACTGAGTTGGGCTAGAGACGTACTGACGCAGTATTTTGATATTGTCGAAGACACACCTCAAATAAAAAAAGCTCGTGACGCATTTACCGGCAACGCAGCGACAGAACCCGTGTCACTGGTGCCTTATAAAGACAGTGACCGTATCAGATCAACTGTCGAACTGGAGCAGTTGGAAGCTTTATTTTGGCAACGCCGCTCAACACGTTGGTTTGCTGCCAAAGACGTTGATCACACACAAATCGATAAGGCCATAGAACTGGCTTCCCTAGCGCCTAGTGCTTGCAACAGACAACCCTACTACTTCTATGTCAGCAAAAATAAAGAGCAAGCAACAAAACTCGCTAAGTTGGCTGTTGGCACAGGTGGCTTTGCTGACAACTTTCCCTGTGTTATGGCTGTTGTAGGCGACTTATCGGCTTATCCACACGAAAAAGATCGGCATTTAATATATATCGATGGAGCACTCGCTTCCATGCAGTTGATGTTAGCGCTCGAAACCTTAGGAATGAGCAGCTGCCCTTTGAATTGGCCAGATATTGAATTTCGTGAACGAGCAGTCAATGAACTACTTGATTTGCCGCCGGAACAACGCGTTATCATGCTAATTGGCATTGGATTTGCTGATACTGAAGGCATGATCCCCTATTCAAAGAAAAAAGCGACCGACACGTTAAAAATTAACTTTTAATCAATTTCGGCTTTGGCAAAACGTCTTTCAAAGCGAATGGTTGAAGAACTACAGTTTAGATACAATCAAATATAACAGCTGTTATTGTCCCATCAATCAGCACTTTATTTGATGTTTAAGAGGTATATTAACAAGATGACATCTGGACCTTTGATCAGTGTGGTTATACCCACTTATAAAAGATCACATCTTATAAAGAGTGCATTTGAAAGCGTTGCTCAGCAATCCTATGAAAATTGGGAACTGATCATTGTTGACGACAATGGTAAAGGCAATCAAGCGAGCGATGATACCGCAAAAGCCGTCCGTGCGTTTTATCCTGCAGACAACATCATCTACCATCAATTAGAAGAGAACATGGGCGCCTGTGCTGCCAGAAATAAAGGCATTGAACTGTCTAATGGCGAGTATGTTGCTTTTCTCGATGACGACGATGAGTGGTTTAGAAACAAACTCGAAAAACAGGTCGAACAAATTCAACGAGATAATGCCGATGTCTGTTACAGCGATATGTATTTATCGAATACGGGCAGGCAGCAATACTACGCACATGATATACAAGGCAATCACTACGAAGCTCTTTTAACCAGGGGTTACGGTATTTGTACGTCAGCCTTTCTGATAAAGAAGCAAGCTTTGATGGATATCAACGGATTTGATCACACACTTTCAAGTATGCAGGACTATGACTTATTGATCAGACTATGCGAGAAAGGCAAGGTTACTGTCATTAAGGAAGCGCTCTTTAACTATAAAATGGCAGATGACGGCATATCAGCTAACTTAGATGCGAAAATAAACGGCCACACAGGTATTATCAATAAATATCGCGACACCTATGCCAGATTAGGGCTCAATGAAGGTCTATC
>CAZVDU010000276.1:0-3042 GCA_964625615.1 uncultured Pseudoalteromonadaceae bacterium
TGGTGTTGTACTATCTCGTTTGGATAGACACCATTGCAACAACCATTTGGCTCCAAGTTCTTTGGGCCATAGGTATAAGTATGATTGGTTTGTCCGGGGCTTGCCGATTGAACTACAAAGTAATTGGCGCTCTTGGTCTAATAATTGTGTTTGGACACAACGCGCTGACACCCATAACGTTCACACCAGACGAATTTGGTTATATCCTTTGGTCCATTTTGCATGATCAAAATGACCTAGGGGTCATCGCTGGTTTAAAGATCAGGGCGTCTTATCCTGTGCTTCCGTGGTTCGGTGTTATCCTGCTAGGTTATTTCGCAGGGCCTCTATTTACAAACCAAGTAAGTCAATTGGCCCGTCGCAGAATACTCTTTAGTATTGGGGGGAGTTGCCTCTTCTTATTACTCATTTTGCGCGGATTTAATGTTTATGGTGAAACACTGCCTTGGTCTGCTCAAGAGACACTCGTTGGTTCAATTCGCTCTTTTCTAAACTACACTAAATATCCACCATCACTGCACTATGTTCTTATTACACTAGGTATGGGGATGTTCATATTAGCTTGGTTTGACTCATTCAAACAAACAAATGCGATAACAAAGGTGCTCGAAGTTTACGGTTCGGCGCCTATGTTTGCTTACATTGTTCATCTCTATGTGTTGTTGGCTGTTTATTGGGTATTGTATCTGATTTTCGGTGCAACGCATGGCGATAGATTTGGACTATCTACAGTAGGCCAAATTTGGATAGGTACAGCGTTTCTTGTGCTAACTCTATATTACCCTACAAAAATATTCGCGAGTTATAAACACACAGAAAAGCGTAATCGCCCCTGGCTAAGTTATTTTTAACCAGAAAATAGAAATCATTTAAACGGTCAAGCTTTGAAATCAAGGGAACATTTAGTGAGTTTGCCAAGAAGGTTCAAACAGCAAACAAGAATTATCAACATATACTGTGTTTAGGTTGATCATACCTGTTCTGTCGGGAGCTAGCTTTATTCGAAGACAGCTCGGCTCCCAGAACAGGCGATTAGTTCACTTTTTAATGCGCAGCAAAGTTATCCACATTATCTAAAGAACAACTAAGTATGCAAAATTCAATGAATACAGGTTAGTCCCTTAAGACGTTTCTAAGCGCCGCTAAGCATAAAGCAACATTCTCATTTCGAGCAGCATACCCCATCAAACCAATACGCCAGGCTTTACCGGCAAATGCGCCCAAGCCTGCACCAATTTCCAAATTGTATTCATTCAATAGACGCCCTCTAACAGTAGCGTCGTCAATGCCTTTTGGAATATGAATAGTATTAAGCTGAGGCAACCTTTCTTCTTTCGGAACAACAAACTCGATACCCAAATCATGCAAGCCATCCGCTAATGCTTGGTGTTGAACTTTATGTCTAGCCCAACTGTTTTCAATACCTTCATTATGAAGTTGTACCAAGGATTCATGCAACGCATAGAGTGAATTAACCGGCGCAGTATGATGATAAGCGCGCTTGCCCTCACCTGACCAATACTGCATAACTAAAGATTGATCTAAGAACCAGCTTTGAACAGGCGTCTGGCGCTGTGTTATTTTTTCTACGGCAGCTGGACTAAAACTTAGAGGAGACAAGCCCGGTACGCAGGAGAGGCATTTTTGGCTACCGGAATAAATGGCATCTATCCCCCATTCGTCTACCTTAAGCTCAACACCGCCTAACGAGGTCACCGCATCAACAATACTTAAACAGCCATGTTGTTTGGCTAAAAGGCAAATTGCTTCAGCATCAGACAAGGCCCCCGTTGATGTTTCAGCATGCACAAAAGACACAATTTTAGCATCAGGGTTATCTTTTAATGCTTGCTCGACCTTATCGACACTGACCGCTCTTCCCCACTCATCTTCAACACAAACGGGCACGCCACCACAGCGCTTAACATTCTCAAGCTGGCGACCACCGAAGACACCATTGATACATACAATAACCTTATCACCCGGCTCAACGAGGTTCACAAAACATGCTTCCATACCAGCAGAACCCGGCGCTGACAAAGCAATGGTAAAAGCGTTCTCTGTTTGAAAGGCATACTGCAACAATTGTTTAAGTTCATCCATCATGCCAACAAACAATGGATCTAAATGTCCAATGGTGGGCCGAGATAGTGCATTAAGCACGGACGGATTAATGTCTGAGGGACCAGGCCCCATGAGAATTCTGCGGGGAGGGTTAAAACTTTGGAAAGGCATTTTGACAATAAACTCAGAAAAATTAAACAGGCGTTTAAAATACCTAAATTAAGCGCCAATACCAACAGGTATCTAGTGCTTGTTGGTTTTTGTTCTAGCTGTCATTAAAAATTTACTGTCAAAAGCCCCCTGCAATCTTCTTGAGTTATTGAAATCTAGCCACGGTAGCCGCATTAAAAGGCGTATTGAAATTCAAAGGAACCATTACGTCATGCAAAACTTTATCTATCACAACCCAACCAAAGTGACTTTTGGTAAAAACAGTATCAGCTACTTACCCAAAGTTTTGCCTTCAGACGGCAAAATCATGCTGCTTTATGGTGGTGGAAGCATTAAGAAAAACGGTGTTTATGATCAAGTTGTTAAGCAACTGGAAGGGCGTGATTGGTGTGAATTTTCGGGTATAGAAGCGAACCCAGAATTCACTACCTTGATGAAAGCAACGAAACACGCTAAAGCAGAAGGGGTTTCGTTCCTGTTAGCAGTAGGTGGTGGCTCTGTTATCGATGGCGTAAAATTTGTTGCAGCGGCTATGGAATATGATGGCGATGCATGGGAAATCCTCAACAACGCTAGCATTACCTCAGCCGTACCTCTAGGTTGTATTTTAACGTTACCAGCTACAGGCAGTGAGACCAACAAAGCATCTGTGGTTAATCGCAGTGAAGTAAAGCTTAAACGTTCTTTCGTGTCAGAGCATGTAAGACCACAATTCGCGGTGCTCGATCCAGAAGTGACTTACTCGTTACCCAACAGACAATTAGCCAATGGTGTCGCCGATGCATTTGTCCATGTATTAGAACAATA
>CAZVDU010000277.1:0-3009 GCA_964625615.1 uncultured Pseudoalteromonadaceae bacterium
CCTTCTTGATAACAACACTGGCCCATGAGTTTTTTCTGTTGAATCAAGAGAGGCTAATTGCCTTAAGCCTTGCCCTAACCTGTGGCATTATCTTACTCCTTATAGGAAGCTTAGCTTGGAGCTATGAGTGGAGTCTATTGGGTATTACAACAACCCTGTTTGTTACTTCGTATCCATTGATATGGTGCGCATGGAAAGTTTACTCTTTGTGGCGCGATACGCTCATGCAGCTTACGACTTACACACATATTCTGCGCAGTGGTAAGCAAAACCTTAAGATGAAGCGTCAACACCCTGACGATCTAATGATGCAATTACGTCAAGAAATTGAACGATTAGCGTCAACCAAGGATCGGCAATCCCAGTCACAGGTAAACACTGAACAAGTCTTAACTCAAATACTAGACACTTGGCCTATCCCCGTGTGTTTGTTCAACAGTGAGTTAGTACTGACATACAGAAACACATCCATGAACTTAGAAATAGAAACACCAATGTTGATTGGCAGTACCGCTAAAGCAATGGGCTTCTCTTTCCAAAAAGGCGCTCTCTCCCATGACAAATTTAATCAAGAATGGCAAAGCCAAACTATTGCTTATGAAACTCAGATTAGAGGAAAAAATGAGAGGCACTGGCTATTCTCTGCCATTAATGTGTCTAAAGCGGTTAAACAAGGACAAAGTACCGCTCAACAAAAAGTAATACGCGTCCTTGCACACGAAATCAGAAACTCACTCACACCGATGCAGTCGATGACAGACACGCTATTAAGTGAGGAGAATTTAGAACAAGCGCAAACACGCTTAGTACTGAATCGAATCAATGAGCGCAGCAAAAGGTTACTATCCTTTATTTCAAGGTACAGCGAGCTCGCGCATTTGCCTCCGCCTCGGTTTGAGTGGTTCAATTTCTCAGAACTCACTCATGAATCTCTGGTCATGTTGAATGGCATTGAACATGAATTAGACTACAAAGGAAATGAGCTATGCTATGGTGATTTACCCCAACTTTCGCAAGCTATGCTCAACATACTAAAAAATGCTGAAGAAGCTTGTGACAAGCCCAAGCTCATTATTACCGTTCAAGTTTATTCGAGTAACACACACCAAATTATTGAAGTATCAGACAATGGCCCGGGTTTCGGCAATCTAGAGAATGCACTTACCCCTTTCTATACCACCAAAAATGAAGGTTCTGGTATTGGCTTATCCTTATGTGCAGAAATCATTCGAAACCATGGAGGCACGTTGCAAGTCGGCCATCACTCCTCAGGCGGTGCCAATGTCACTATGACCTGGCCGATTCAAGAGGCATAAAATGCAGTATTAGGTACCCATCGACAATGCTGCAAGCTTTTCAATATGAATATCTGCACTATCAACAACTGGAAAACCCGGCTCATACCCATCAAATGCCAAGAATAAATCCGTACCAGCAAGTACAATAACATCTGCGCCATCTTCTTCAATCATCCTACGCCCTTCGCGAAAGAAAACATCTCTTTGGCTATCAAGTGCGTGACCAGATAACGCCATAGTCAAATAGTTTTCACTCACTTCATCCAGCGAATCACCCTTAGGTGCGATGCATTCCGCGGTGTGAATCCCACCATAGATTTTACTTTCCATCGCAACTTTCGAACCGATTAAACCAATCTTTTCATAACCTTTAGCTTGGAAAGCTTCGTTGAGCATAGGGATAATGTTAAGGATTGGTAAAGGCGATATTGCCGCTAATTCGTCGATACAAAAATGACCAGCCATCGTAGAGACAGCTACTGAATCGCAACCTGCGCCTTTTAACGCTTGCGTATGTTGAAGGAATATCTCTGCCTGTTTTTGTTTATTACCTGATTTCATATTCACGAAATAAGTCGCGATATCAGCGTGTGCAATGGTTAACTTCATCACCTGATCAGCTTCTTTATGTGCAGCTACTAATTTTCGATAGTAATACTGTGTCGCTGCTGGTCCTAGGCCACCGATTAAACCAATATGCATGTAAACCTCCGTTATTCTTTTCAATCAAAGTTTAGACGTAAAAAACCCTGCAAATGCAGGGCCTCATATTATACTTCTACTGATACAAGCTCCATTCATCGCTTAAAAGGCGGCTTGCCTCTAAAATCTGGTTTAGATTTAATTTCCTCAGCTTCAAACTGCGCAACATCAGAAACAGGCAAGTTGACGGTACGACGTTTGTAGGGTGGTTTGGAGCCAGTTTTAACTCTTACTGTCACAGTCTCTTGTTCCTCTTCAAACCTTGCAACATCACTTACTGGCACTAGTTCGAATGAGCGTTTGAAAGGTGGTTTACCTTTATAATCAACAGACCAGACCTTCACCATTTCTTGATTTTCTGATGCGAGTGCAACTGAAGGCAAAGCCAATGCACACAAGGAAATTAATGTTTTTCGCATAACTATCTCTCTTTAATTCAGCGTAACGAAATTAACCTCTTATACGAACTCAACGACTAAAAGGTTCTAGGATACTGTCACTGTCTTAAAGTTAATTTTAGCATAAAATACGTTCAATAATCGTGCATACAGCACCGCTCTGGTGCAACCAACAAAGTTTACATTTCTAACTTATTGAATTTATTAATAAAAATTATGGCCTACTCATTGCGTGTCATTCATATATTGTGAGGGCATATCATGAAGCTAATTTTCTTTTCACTGTTAGTCAGTTTTAAACTGTCCTTCGTTGCTCATAGTGCAGAGCTGTTTACCTACCCCATCACAATGAAAATCTCGAATGGAGGCACTAACTATGTCTCGGCTACATTAGCTGATTCAGTAACTGCTAGCTTTCTAGTAGATACAGGTTCTGGAATGCTAGTCGTCAATCAAGATACCTTCAAAGCACTTAAGCAAAATAAAGATATACAATTCTCTCATGAAGCCGCAGCAAGGCTAGCTAACGGTAAACTTCATCGAGTTGACGTATACACAGTGAATCAATTCCGTATAGGAGCACACTGCGAAATTGGAAAAGTTGACGTTGC
>CAZVDU010000278.1:0-2922 GCA_964625615.1 uncultured Pseudoalteromonadaceae bacterium
GTTGGTGGGTCTTTTACAGCAGTTCCATTATGGATTGTTATTTTGGTTGTAGCTTCACTTGTAGGAGCTTTAGCCCTTGGTATTAAATCAATCACATAACAATCAACTCATGAGAGGGAGGCGAAAAAGCCACACTCCATATTTGAGAAGTTAGGTATACAAAGCCAGTATGCATAGATCTATCACACTTTCAGAGTACGTAAAAAAGCGTAATGGCGCAGCAATTGGTGCACCTGGGTCAATGACTAATATGCTCAAACGTTCGTTAGGTGCGAATTCATTCTATTTGTTTTGGCAATATTGGAATCCAATATGGGGTTACTATCTTTCTCGAAAAATAATGAAGCCATTGAGTGATTTACTTCCTATATGGTTAGCAATTATTCTGACTTTCGCTGTTAGTGGTGCATTACACGATTTGGCGGTAACTTTAGTAAAGTGGGAGTTAACATTCTTTTTCACACCATGGTTTTCCTTAATGAGTTTTATGGTTTTAGCTACAAAGAAGTTTGGTATTTCATACAGTAAACATCATTGGCTGGTTCGAGCGTTGATAAACATATCACTCATAGCGATATGTTTGGTTTTAACTCGCCAGTATGCCTAACAAGGCATTCAATGGGACACATAAAGTTGGCCCCGTTCACTATTTTAGCCAACATTTACTTTGCCCGTTAATGGGACGTTATACCTACGGAAACTCATGAAACATCTATTGTTTATAGCGTTAGTTTTTTTCTCATTTTTTTCCTTAGCAAAGTTTGGGAAGTCCACTAACCTACTAGGGGTTATCGCATTTGTGTTAACGAAGTATGGCATGCGCGAATGGCATTTCTATGTGCGAGATAAACAGCAATTAGGTGCAAAAATAAATGACGCGCTTTCTACTTTTCCAAAGCTACCGTTGCACATACAAATAGAAAGTGATGAAAGTTGGAACGAACTACAAGCAGTATATGAATTTTGTGAATCGCCCTAATAAAATAATCAACCGGACTCCGCTAAGCGTGGTTTGCTTTACTCAGAACAACACGCTTAGTTCCGCTCGGTTATTGTGGTGTTAGAAAGGTTTCTTGAGCGGCCGACTTTGGCACATTGCGGTTGATGGAATATGGCTAATAACAGTTAGTTGCAGTCAAACAATTATGGTTTTCTGACTGTCTCAAAGCTCTTTAAACTTAACTGAGAAGTCTGTGACATTTGCCGCCGATAAACCTGACCATTGGTTACTTAAATATCAAAAGTACAGAAAGTTAAATGTTACTTTCGGCGGCAAAATCAAAGATACTTCAGGACGCTATATCAAACGATTAGTTTTCTGCAACCATACAAAAAGCATTCAACTTATTACCGTCGAGATCTCGAAAGTAACCGGCGTAAAAGCCATGTGTTAAATCCTCTGGTCTAAAACCAGGTTTCCCTTCACATGTTCCTCCTAATTCAAGGGCTTTCTCGTAGAATGCATTGACCTGTTCTGGCGTATCGAGCGCTACCGCGACCATGGTACCATTCCCAACACTTGCCGCTTTTTTATCAAAAGGAAGGCTTATCGCTAGCCCGCATTCTTGATCGTTTCGAGACCAGGCAATAAAGTAATCCGGTTCCTCCATAAAACGCTTTCCACCAATAGTGGCGAACAATGCATCATAGTAAGCACCTGAACGATTTAAGTCAGCAGTGCCCAGTGTTACGTATCCAATCATGTCGTTTCTCCTGTTGTTTGAATGACTGTCAATTAATAATAGACGTTGACTACTGACATCTAATGTCAGTAGTGTTTAGTTAACCTGTTCTTATGATGAATTAGATGTAAAAGGCACCTATGCGCAAAGCAGACAGACTGAATGAAGTCGTCCATTACCTTCGGCGAATGCATCAGGCAGTAACAGCAGACGCATTAGCCGAGCATTTTGAAGTCAGCGTTCGCACCCTGTACCGAGATATAAAGGACCTACAGGACTCTGGCGTACCGATTATAGGCGAAGCCGGCGTAGGTTATATTATTGACAAGACCTATCACCTGCCGCCCATAATGTTCGATGCGGACGAAATAGAAGCTATAGCACTGGGTATCGGTATGGTTTGTAATTGGACTGATGAACACTTTGCTAAAAAAGCACAGAGCGCCTATCAAAAAATACAGGCAACGCTATCTGCTTCGATGATGCAGGAGCTAGCGCAAATCACAACATTCTCAGCGCCCAGTCATTATAAAATTCCATGGGAAGTGGACTTCACAGAAATTCGGGAGTGCATTAGAAAAAAGCAATTCGTACATTTTGACTACCTAGATCTTAACGACACCTCAACCAAGAGGACAATCAGACCATTAGCCCTCACGTCATTTAGCCCGGTTTGGTTACTCACTGGATGGTGTGAGTTGAGGCAGGCGTTTAGAAACTTTCGCATTGACCGTATTTCTGGATTTACCCAATTGGACAAGCGTTTCCGAGACGAAAAGCTCAAGAGCCTAGCGGCCTACTTAAAGACGATAGAAAACGAGAAGGTAGATGATACCTGTGGAAAAGCATGATTTCAGAGTCACGCAAGAAAAAAGTATTCGACACTCAAGGTTCAAGGTAATGAAATGTTCCGTTTGGGCCTGAAATAAGTCGATTAAATCAAAACCACCGAACGGCTAAAAACAACCACTCATATCGTATTTTTTCCGTTTGAAGTTTTGTTAGGTAACTCAAGAGCTCGCTATAGGCGCTTTTAAAACAGTTTTTATTCTACTTATAGAGAAGCTAGTAGCTGTATGCATTTGAAGTTTTGAGGATCATCAAACCATGCTCGAATATGAGATACTTTTCGGATTGAGTTTTGTTCCTTTGATAGTTTCTTAGGCTTTGGGAAGGTGTCGTTGTGAATTCGGCGGTCTATTTCTTGACGTGAGATAGCTGTATAGCTTTGTGGTAGTTT
>CAZVDU010000279.1:0-2915 GCA_964625615.1 uncultured Pseudoalteromonadaceae bacterium
GGAGACATGCTGTATATGCCACCTGGTTCGGTCGTACCGGCGAGGGTTCACGGCGCTTTTGTGGATGATCATGAAGTGCATGCTGTTGTAGCCGATTGGAAAGAGCGCGGAAAACCGCAATACATAGACGAAATCCTCAATGGTGAAGCTACAGCGGAGATATTACTTCCTGGCGAACAGCCAGAGGGCGAAGATCAAGAGTTTGATGCCTTCTATGATGAGGCGGTCGCTTTTGTTACTGAAACTCGCCGAGCCTCGGTGTCTGGTGTGCAACGTAAATTCAGAATTGGTTACAATCGCGCTGCACGATTGGTCGAACAAATGGAGTTGAGTGGTGTCGTAAGTTCACCTGGTCATAATGGTAATAGAGAAGTTTTAGCGCCCCCCGCGCCAAGAGACTAAAACAAATTTATTATCAATCTTCTAATGGAAAATTGTTTTATGCGAATAAAGAATTCTATAAAAGGGTTAGCAGCTTTTCTACTACTAACATCCAATGTTTTACTAGCGCAAACTGCCGAAGAGCAGTTAAAGCAGCGCTTAGCTGATCTTAAAACCTTCAAAGCCACTTTTTCACAAACGGTTGTAGATCTTCAAGGTCAAGTTTTACAGTCGGCAGATGGTTTACTGCAATTAAGTCAACCTAATAAACTTTATTGGGAGTTGTTCGAGCCGAATGAATCTGTGCTTATTGCTGATGGCGAGTCGTTATGGAATATCGACCCATTTGTAGAACAAGCAACGGTGTTTGATCAACAGCAAGCTATCGACAGTAATCCTATGGTGTTATTGGCTCAATCTAACAGTGATGCTTGGCAAAACTTCTCTATTACGCAAACAATAGGTGGGAGCAGTGAAGATTTTCGTGTTGAAGCGCTGAGTGATGATAGCCAAATAGCAGCATTAGTACTGTCTTTTGTTGGAGAGGAGCTGTCAAAGCTAACTATTATCGATAGGCAACAACAAACGAGCACGTCTTTATTTAGTGATATTCAGCAAAATATCATTATTCAGCCTTCCGTCTTTGAGATAAATATTCCTGACAATTATGAGATAGACGATCAGAGAAATTAGGTTTCCAAAAAACAAAATCGACAAGCTATAGTAATGACACAATCGTTTAATTTTTCTAGTGATGAGGTTGATGACAACAACTTAACTATGCCACTAGCAGCAAGAATGCGACCAACAAAATGTGAGGAGTATTTTGGTCAGACGCACATTATGGCTAAGGGTAAACCGCTGCGAACATCCATTGAAAAAGGCCGACTACATTCGATGATTCTGTGGGGACCACCAGGAACGGGGAAAACCACACTTGCCGAACTTATTGCGCGATATACAAATGCTAGTGTTCAGCGTATTTCAGCAGTGACTTCTGGTGTGAAAGATATTCGAGCTGCTATCGAAGTCGCAAAGATTAATGCACATAAAAGTGGCTCTAAAACGTTACTATTTGTCGACGAAGTTCATCGATTTAACAAAAGCCAGCAAGATGCATTTTTACCGTTTATTGAAGACGGGACGGTCTTTTTTGTTGGGGCGACCACAGAAAACCCTTCTTTTGAATTGAACCGAGCGCTGTTGTCGAGAACACGTGTCTATGTACTCAAGCCGCTAGAGATTATTGATCTAGAGTTGGTTATTCAACAGACATTAAATGATGATAAACGTGGTCTTGGTTCATTAAATTTGTCGTTAGAGGAAAATGCGCAGAAGCAATTGCTTGACCTCAGTGGTGGAGATGCGCGGCGCTTACTGAACTACCTGGAGCTTTGCGCAGATTTCACTGAAGACAATGTCATTACGACAGAGGTTGTTTCAGAAGCGGTTGGGGGCAAAGTACCTACTTATGATAAAGGTGGTGATCATTATTATGATCTTATTTCGGCGTTCCATAAATCAGTCAGAGGTTCATCACCTGATGCGGCAGTTTATTGGTATGCTCGTATCCTGGTTGCTGGCGGTGATCCACTATACGTAGCAAGGCGGTTATTGGCGATCGCTAGTGAAGATATTGGTAATGCAGATCCTAGAGCGCTCCAAGTTACACTTAATGCTTGGGATATATTCAATCGAGTGGGGCCCGCGGAAGGCGAGCGCGCGATTGCACAAGCTGCTATATATTGTGCATGTGCAGCGAAGAGTAATGCTGTCTATAAAGCATTCAATCAAGCCAAACATGATGTTGCACATCAAGCTGATTTCGAAGTACCGTTGCATTTGCGTAATGCGCCGACCGGGCTAATGAAAGAGCAGGGGTTTGGTGCTGAATATCGATATGCCCATGACTACTCTAATGCTTATTCAGCGGGAGATTGCTACTTACCTGAAGAGCTGCGATCTGCGGAATATTACCAACCCACTAACCGAGGACTTGAGAAGCAGATGCGCGAGAAGCTGGACTACCTTAGAAATTTAGATGCTAACAGCTCCTGGAAGCGCTATGAATAGCTTTGGATTATACGCATCAATAGCGGTGGGTGGAGCTGTCGGCGCATGTTTGCGTTTTTTCTTATCGCAGATGGCGATACAGGTGTTTGGTAAAGGCTTTCCTTTTGGTACACTCTTAGTTAATGTTCTGGGCTCGTTTTTATTAGGCTTATTGTATTCCCTAATTGAGCAAGGACAGCTTCAAACCATTCCTTGGCGTTCGCTATTAGGTGTTGGATTTCTTGGTGCATTAACAACTTTTTCGACCTTTTCGGTTGAAACTGTGATGCTATTGCAACAAGGAGAGTGGTTGAAGAGTTTAATAAACGTTTTTGTTAATGTTATTTTTTGTTTATTCGCGGCCTGGCTAGGTTTGCAAATTGTTAAAGGTTGATTTTTTTCATGATAGATCCGAAGTATTTACGCACTGATATTGAGCAAACGGCTGAGAAACTTGCACAAAGAGGTTTTGCGTTAGATGT
>CAZVDU010000280.1:0-2853 GCA_964625615.1 uncultured Pseudoalteromonadaceae bacterium
CAATATTTAAATTTCTATTATGCTGTTATTTCTGCCTTAATAGTATTTTGCTAGCTCAGCAATGAGTATCTGTTGTCACCACCATAGATAAATAAGCTGTAAAGGTTATCGTTGATAAATACTAATACGCGTTAAGGCTTACCTTGTGAATAGTCAGCGTAGCTTGCGGCAGTTTTTTGAGGTTTGAACCACTTGGAAATAATCCAATAAATTAGAAGAGCACTGATAGATGCGCTAACTGAAGGGCAGCTTGCGATTTAGAGGTTATCTCATCGTGAAACCGTCAACCTATTTTAGGATGAGATATGAGGCTTAACTTTTAAGTTTGAATTGAGGAGAACTCATATCGTTTTAATGAGTAACAACTGATATACCTAATACCCATGGTTCACCATCTTTTCTAACTATTTTACTCTAAATGATTTTATAGTTTGAAGATAACCTCATAAAAGCTATCTATTTGAACTTAAACGATTTTAGGTTCGATCGTGGTATGCTCAATTGCACGGTAAACTATTACTTATCTAGCTGTTAATTCTCGTTGACTCATTAAAAGCCGTTTTAACCAATAACCTTTTCAATCCCTACGATGCTTTGTACAAAATAGAGTTGTATTCATAGATTGAACCCACAGCAGTAAGTCGCCGTTCAAGCTTTAGCTTTTAATGATATCAGGCATCAATGAATAGAAATGCTTTGTTAGCAAAATATAAAGCCAATATTGGGCTGAGTTCTAAAGCTTGTAGTTTCATTCAAAAAATCATCAATTTTATTTTTGTAAAATGTTTGCTAGGATAATGTTGTTAATATCAATACTGATGTGAGGACGACCTCACCGCTCTATTTTATTAGGGGACGACCCCTGCTTAAATAAATAGAGTATCTATATGTATTGGTTCATCTTATTCATTGCAGGGACCTTAGAAGCAGGTTGGTTGGTGGGCATTCAAAGGTCTGAATCGTTTACAAATATCCCCTACGTAATTCTTGCTGTTTTTTCGATGACACTTAGCTTGGTGCTATTTTCAATTGCCTTAAAAGAAATTCCTGTTAGTCAGGCGTATCTTGTATGGCTTGCTGTTGGCGCATCTTCTATCTCAATTATCAATCACTACTTTTTTGAACAGCGACTATCGGTTCAACATATTTTATGCTTTGGCCTAATATTTGTTGGCATTGTTGGTTTGAAAATATCCAATTAATACAACTTACAAAAGGAAAAAATAAACATGTCTGGTGAAAAAGACTTAATAAAGCTCATTGCTTCTATGATGCCTACTTTGCTCGAACATGAGTATGTTTTTGCAACGCTTGGAACTTGTAGCTTTGATAAGGTAGCTTTGTTAAATCCTATAAGTACATTTCAAGAAAAAGAAGGGTTAACAGTTGTTGTACAAAAAGAAAAGGCCGACGAGTATAATGTGCCTTACAATGGGGTGTTTAAGTGCATTACATTAAATGTACATTCTAGCCTTGATGCAGTTGGTTTAACTGCAGCTGTCGCTACTAAGCTTTCTCAGGCTCACATTAGTGCGAATGTTATCGCTGCTTATTATCATGACCATGTATTTATAGCCTCTAAAGATGCTGAGAGGGCATTATTAAAGCTTAATGATTTAGTTCATGAAGGAATCAAAGGGAAGTAAAATCCTTTGCGCTTGCCTTTTTAATATGAGGCATTTCCTAGTTAAGTGTTCATTAATCATTTTATGTTTTGATCATGTGTGCGGGGCTCAGAGATTGATTAACGCTGCGTCCGCACAAAACAAAACGTCCTTCTAAGTTACTGCTAAGGCAGTGGAGTAGCACCTGAAATAGAGTTCAATGAGTGGCTGGTGATTACCAAAACCACTCCTTTTCAAAATCGTTGTGGAACTCAATAAGGAATACCAATTGTTAAATATGCAACCATTATTATAGTGCAGATGCATGACACCCACTGAACAACTAATACAAAATATGAACAGAAAGGAAAAAACTATGGCTTGGATATATTTGGCGCTTGCGGCTGTTTTTGAAGTTGTATTCGCAATGAGTATGAAGTACTCAGAGGGCTTCACTAAACCGATTGCAAGTGCTGTCACCGTTGTAGCTGTCATCGCAGGTATTAGCTTCCTAACACTGTCAATGAAAACCCTACCTGTGAGTGTGGCGTATCCTATATGGACGGCAATTGGTATCTTGGGCACGATTACTTTTGGTTATATTTTTCTCGATGAGTCATTGACACTACTGAAAGTTGTTTCTGCAATCGCTATTGTCGCTGGTGTTGCTGGCCTTAAAGTGTCTGCTGGATAGATTGGCAAAGGCCTAACAAGATTGACTGAGCCTGAGATGTTTGCATCGAAATGAAACTTTATTTTAAAAGGGAGTTATATTATGACTTTTACAATCCGTGACCCGATTACAGCGCCTGAAAATTCGAAGGGGATACTAACCCCGAAAAGAGATAATGCTGGAGCACTTTAAAGACAGCTTCGAGGTCTTAGCCCTGAAATTGCCTGAGAATCAGGCATCTACGGTGCGGTTATTTTGAATTAAGTGATTTCCCCATCATTGCTGAAAACCATAACAAGATGATTCTTAGCATGATATGGCGCACCATTAATACGTCTTGCACTAAACGCGAAGCTGAGCCTTGGCTACTCGTAGGACACCTTCCCCCTAATTTAATATCTGTTTACTCAATGGCAGGAATTTATCGGTTGAGAATGCAAATAGAAGAAGGGTTTCGTGATGGTAAAAGCGAGCCACTTGGCTTAGGCCTTCTAGAACAAGGAGTCAGCACTGTTTTGAAGTCTTATTACTGATTAATACACTGACCGTATGGACTTATTTTTGGATAGGCAGAAT
>CAZVDU010000281.1:0-2788 GCA_964625615.1 uncultured Pseudoalteromonadaceae bacterium
TGCTTACCTTTTGACGTTCAACGTTTATGGGACGAGTTTGAAGGTACTGACTGGCCAAGAATTTGGACTGACGAGCGTGACCAAGAAGTTTGGGACCAACTCCAAGATTAAATACTCCCTATCTGGGCATGCTCTTGCATGCCCTTTTTTATACGGAATGGTATTGATTTCCCTGACAACTTTTTATCTTTATAATGTTCTTTATTAATAGTCTTCAATTCGTTTGTACTTATGTCAGAAAACAACTCTCCGGCAATGATGCTTAACTCATTTATTCCCTATCGAATGGTGAATCTAGCAACTAGCATTAGTAATGCCTGCTCAAAGATATATAAAGATGAGTTCGACATTACTGTGCCCGAATGGCGTATATTAGCTCGACTAGCTGAACACGATAAGCTCAATGCTAAAGACATTGGACATGTAACTTTTATGGACAAGTCCAAGGTGTCTCGAGCAGTTAAAACGCTTGAAGAGAAAGGGTATTTACGCAAAGAAAAAAATGAAAGCGACAACCGAGCTAGCTATTTGTCACTGACAAGTGTTGGTCAAACTCTCTATTCTCAAATAGCACCAAAAGCGCTTGAATGGGAAAAAGAGCTCATAAGCATTTTAGATGCTGGAGAATACCGTGATTTGATGCGTATACTCGAAAAGCTAGACAACCAAGTCAGCATTATTGAGCAGAACGACGGTTAAATCTACTCACTAAACTTCATGAATTTTCCGGTATTCACTTGGCGTTTGCTTCACCTTTTTACTAAACGCATTGTAAAACGCAGATTTGGAGTTAAACCCTGCCTCCATTGCAATATCGATAATAGGTTTTCGGCGATATTGCAGCAGTAATTGCTGTGAAGCTTCTACCCGAAAGTCATTGATATAGTCATAAAAACAGGCACCGCTATTTTGATTGATAGCAGCGGATACATCATTACTTGAGTAACCAGATAAGTCAGCTAAATCTGACAGCGTTAGACCATTTTTCAAATAGAGTTTTTGCTTAACTATTGTCGATTGGATAGAGCCAAAAGCAGTCGTTAAAAACTGATCTTGCTCTGGCGAGTTTGCAACCTCTTCTTTCATGTTTTGTGGGATAGCAATCTGTTGCGCACTATCGGGCCACATCAACAGTAATACAGCCATCCCACTGATCATATAATGAAGATCGAAAGACAAAGACGCATTACCTGTCATGAATTGATAGACAACACCCAAGGCAACATAAAGTGCGATAAACAGCATAAAAACAATCCACGCCCTCGCCCAATTAAGATTATGTTGGTTCAAGTTCGAGAAAAACGCTTTACTACCGCCTACATATTGTTTCAATTCACTTAGAGACATTAAAACATAGGCCAAAAGTGTTGCCAGATACAAGAGTATATACATAGGTGTGAGCAGTTGTTCTGCTCGTTGTTCAGAGAAAAAGCCAAACACTAAAACTGTTGTTAAACACATCACAACTAAGGGTGAAAAATGTTTTACGTTAGCTGCCAAGCTTGTTTTGCTAACCATATTGACAATATAAAGATAGGTTAGTGGTCCAAGCAATAATTGGCTGAGAGTAAGGCTATAGTCGTGTAAAACAGATGCCAAGTATGGAACACCATTATAATCAAAAAACTCATCAAGTTCTTGCCAGAAGAACAACATGAACAGCAAAGCCAAGAACCTATTTGCAGCTGTGGTTTGACTGTCACGAGGTAATAGTAGAAGACGCACGGCTAAAATAAAATAACAGCATGCGCCAATCAGATAGGGTAAGGTCAACAAATCAAATACCATACTTATCTTTATATCACCTCATCCCTTATAGACGTTCAAGCTATTAAATTAAGATCCGAAAGCCGCTTCGAGTTTACTTTGCTGACGCTTGCTCAACAATATCAAACCGAAAATAAAAAGCGGTAAGCAAGCAAGAACAGCAGGCAAGGTATCCATAAAGGTTCGCGCATCTAAGCTACCCGGTGCTTTCGTCAGAAAAGACATAAAGTCGATACCAAAGTGAATCAGAATCAGCGGGATCAAAGAGCGCGTTTGTAAATAAACCGCAGCAAAACCAACACCGATAAACGTTGCATAGGTGACTTGCCCGGCTATTGCGCCAAACGCTTGTGGATTTTCAATCACATTACCGAAGTGCGCTAACCCAAATAACACAGAAGATATTAATACAGACTTTAGGAGGTAATTACTTTCATCTTTACTTTGGTAATATTGGATAAGCAATGCCAGCACTAAGCCTCGACATAACAATTCTTCTAAAAACCCAGTCGCTAATCTCGAAGAAAAACCTAGAAAGATATTCAAAGATGAGTGTGGGTACAATTCACCGAAATTAATAGCAATGTAGGCCATTGGCAGAATGAAAAGATAACTACGCGTCAGCCCTCGCCTATTCCACCACTTGATACTACCCCACATATTACAAACACTAATCGCTAAAATGACGTAAACAAGTCCGGTGATATTCTCACCAAACTTGTGCATGACAATATTGTCGTTAAATAAGCTAACCAAAAAGCTACCGACACGCTGTATTACGACGACACCAATATACAAAAGAAAGATGATCGTAAAAGGGTGTTTCTTTGTTTGTTCCATTTCTATGTCCTCTTAAGTTTTGAGAGGTAAATATGACGGGATATCACTATTTTGGTGTCTTCTTGCTCAAAAGACCTGTCCATTTACTTAGAAAGACGACCGTTTTTTACAAAATACTAGGGGTTGTTAATCTTTGCTGTATAGATTTTGTTCTAAATAGAGGCTTTTTGATTGCGATGTG
>CAZVDU010000282.1:0-2701 GCA_964625615.1 uncultured Pseudoalteromonadaceae bacterium
GTTGAAAAAGGCAAACCTAATAAAAGTTAGGGACGCAAAACTTCCGGCCTAAGGTTTCGTTTATACTGATGCTAAGGTAGCGGGGTTACCAGTTTGTCAAAGTAGCCATCTCATCGTGCTACTTGCCATGACTTTTTCATTTCTTGCGGTTGGTTTTAAGTGGACAAAGGTGCCAAGCTCTATAGCTTTCACTCGTTAACCACTTTGATTTTAGTAACCTATTTATCTTCTTAACAAAAGAAGCTTTGAGGAGAATCAAGTCATGATAATTCTTGTCGGTGGCGAAAAAGGTGGCAGTGGTAAGAGCTGTATTGCCCAGAATATTGCTGTTTATCTTCGTGCGGAAAAAAATGCTAATGTGTTAGTGGTAGATTGCGATCCGCAACGTACTACCTCTGATTGGATACAAGAACGTAACAGCAATCCAGAGTTACCTCATATAAATTGTGTCCAACTATACGGTAAAATCCGCAATGAACTACTTAGTCTCAGCAATCACTACGATTATGTGATTATTGATTGTGGTGGTCAGGATAATTTAGCACTACGCTCATCAATGGCAGTAGCAAATCATATACTTATCCCCTTACGTCCTAAGCGCCGCGACCTGAAAACGGTTGGACATATGGAAGACATTATTTCGACCTGTAAAATGGTTAATCCTAAAATGAACGTTGCATTCGTGATAACACAATGTCCTTCCCTACCTTCATTGGCGAGCAGAATATTGGAGGCAAAAGAGGTTGTGCGTTCGTTTGATGTACCTGTTTTAAACTCAGTGACCTTTAGTCGCAATATGTATGACGACAGTGAAGAGATGGGAATGTCGGTCATGGAACGCGAGCCCGATGGCAAAGCAGCTTTTGAAATCCGCAGTATTATCGATGAATTGTTAGTTCGTGCTAAAGGAGACATATCTCATGTCACTTCTGAGTCTAAAATGCAACACGCCTTCGGTTAAACGAAAACCAGTCAGCATCGACACCTTTATTGATGAGGTTGAGTTATATGCTAACGGCAAATCGACGGTAGTAGATCTACAAGAGGCAGCTGCATCCTTGCGAGATCGTAAGGAAAACTGTGAGGACAATACTCGATTTACAAGGTGCACCTTTACATTGAGTGAAGGCGCAAAAGAAAGCCTAACGCAATTGAGCGAATCAACAGGAATAGCCCGCTCTCGGCTGATCCGAATTTGGCTTTCCCAACTCGAAAGTGGTGAGATAATTGAAGATTTTATTAGTAGCTCGGTAAGGTAAAGCTCATTGACTATGTGTTTAAGGCCTGTTGTTTTACAAAAACTGTACTGCACACATAGTCATGTCATCTTGAAAGGTTTTGCAATGGCAAAACTCTTTTAATGTTCTTTCCATATTCTTTATTAGCGCTTCAGGTGCATTATCACTTTGCTTAAGCGCGAACTCTAAGCGTTCAAAACCAAAGTCTTGATTATCGGGGCTTTTGGTTTCAATAACGACATCTGTATAAACAAAAAGCGTATCACCCGACTTAACCGGTTGCTCATACATATTCCATTCATAGTCACGCATAACACCAATAGGGATACCTCCACCATCCAACGAGATAATTTCTTGTCCTCTCTTAATGTAAGCATTAGGGTGCCCAGCATTTGCGTATAATAACCTCTTACTGATAGGGCAATAGTGACAAGCAACCGCAGTAATAAAACTGCTACGTTCTTTACGCGTGAAAAAGTGCTTGTTAATGTAATTTAAGATTCTTGAAGGGCTTTCGAGTGACTCTTCGGGTCGATAAGTTCTAATTATCGCGTCCATCATAGCCACTTCCATCGCAGCACTCGGTCCATGTCCAGTGACATCGGCGACAATCATACCTAACTTGTGCAGCTCGGATTTCTCTGGATTTTCACATTTACTTAAAAAATCAATGTAGTCACCACCCGCACCTCTCATAGCTCGATAGGTAAATGCTATCTCCGCACCTGGAATAGATTGATTTTTACTCGGTAGCATGAGCTGTTGTAGGCGCGTCATCTCTTCCAACTCTTGGTCAATCCAAGCATTGGCTTCTTCAAGCTGGCTCTGAGCAGCTTCAAGGTCACAACGTGCAAGCATAAGTTCTAGTTTAAGGAAAAGGTTCTCTATCTCTTGCACTACTGGTGAATCGCCATCACTCAATATAACAAGCCACCGTTTAGATTTATCTAAGCTATTATAAGGTAGCACCCAACATGTACGGCTATCTTCTGGCGACTGAAACTGGGGAAAATCCGAGACAGCACATTGCTTAGGCTCTGAATTCACTCGTTTAAGATTAGTCAACGTATCTTCATGTAGGGTATTATCAACAAGCAGGCGAGGTAGAAGCTGGTCTTTTAAATCGTCAAAAAATGCGTGCTTATTGATGTCGACACCTGCCAATATCAACTTACCATTTATTCGAGATTCTTCACATAATACCAGCAGCGCTTCCCTTTCAGGTAGAGGAAGCTGGCTAGGTTGAGAAACTAATGAAGGAGGTCTTAACATCAGTGGTTAGTCGGCACTCTCTGATAACTTTTCTTCTAAAGCTGTATTCAATGCTGAGACACCGCCTTTACGCAATATACTCTTATATTCAGTTGTGTAGGAGCGAACAAGAGAAATGCCCTCTGCGACAAAGTCATACAACTTCCATTGGCCTTTGCGATTCAGCAGTAAGTAATTAACTGGGATTTCTT
>CAZVDU010000283.1:0-2699 GCA_964625615.1 uncultured Pseudoalteromonadaceae bacterium
TGTTGTTCAAAGAGTAAATAACTGGATGTTTGACCCTGAAAAAGACTCATGCGCATCAATGGCCCTTGTTCAAAACTTATACCTGAACGCTTGCTTTCCTGCATCCACAATTCACAGGCAGATTTCAGTTCCGCATCAGTTTTCTCCGACCAATCAACCTCATTAATCTGAATATCTACCTGCTTAAGGATAACCTGCAAACCTGTACTGATATTGGCAACATTGTCTGTGACAAGACGCATCCGCAGCGCATCATAGTGGTTCACTATTAATTGCCAAGCTTGCTGCAAAACATCAACATCCACATGCTCTTTAATACCAATAGCAGATTGCGTCAGGTACATCCCTTTATTGTCTTCTGTCTGCGCATATAACGTTTCGAAAAGTATGCCTGCTTGTAAAGGCGTTAATGGATAAATATCCTGGATACTGCACAATTCTATATGCCGTTGTTGTGCTAAGTTTGGTATTAATTCATCTAATTGTGCTAAGGAAACTGGCAATAACGGAAAGTCATCAGGCGTGTAACCTAGCCTAGGAGCATCACAACAATGTTCAATCAATAACTCTAATGCTGAAATAAAGTGAGATTGCCAGTCACTCACCCTTTGACCCCGCCACTCCTCAGGATAACTAAAGGTAAAAGATAATTGATCAAAAACTACCAATCCGTTAATAGCAACGAGTCTTTCAACTTCTTTTCGTTGGGAACTCCCATTGCCGCTAGAGTTTTCACTAAAGGTAAAATAACTATCTACGGAGGCTGTATCGCTTGACTGAAAGTCACCTAAGAAGTTAAAAACAACTTGTGCGTCTGGCGCCTGCTCGATGATTTCATGCTGATTGATGTACCGGAAAATTGAAAAACCAACCCCTTTATTAGGGATAGCATGTAACGCTGCTTTAATATCCTTGATACTCTGCCCGATATCCTCTGGATCAGATAACTCGAAACCAACCGGATAGATACTAGTAAACCAACCTAATGTGTTTGTAATATCAATGGCTGGGTCAAGTTGCTCACGTCCATGCCCCTCCAAATCAAGTATAAGCTTCCGATTGTCTGTCACTTGGTAATAACTCAACATCACCGCTGTCAGTAACAAATCGTTAATGTCTGTGCCGTAAGCTTGATGGCAATGCTTCAGCAGTTTTTGGGTATGCACTTTTGATAACTGAACACTAACCTGCTGAAGGTCCTGTTTTCTATAACCTTTATCTATAAATAAATTACTGGCATGCGCTGCTTTTTGACTTTGCTCAACCCAATAAGCCAGATCTTTTTTCCCGTTCTCAGAGTCTTTATAAGTAACTAAAGAGTCAACCCAATTACGGTAAGAACTCCTTTTTTGTGATAAGCGCAAAGGTTGGTGATCTAATTGTTGTCCGATAAGGCGGTTGAAGTCGTCAAGCAGGATACGCCAAGACACCCCGTCAATTGCCAAGTGATGAATGATTATCGCTAATTGATCATGGCCATTGTCTTTAGAATCAAACCAAACCCATTGCATGATAGGCCCGCTTTCTATATCAAGTCGACCTTGCCATAGGCTGCAAGTCTCTTCTACAAAACTCGCTATCTGCTCTTCTTCAAGTGATGCGATATCATAAGTTTGGATTCCACACATATCTTGTATGTTAACTTCAGGGCGAGCGTAATACTGCTGCCAATCATGCTCAGCTTTAGTATATCGAAGCCTTAGTGCATCATGTTGTGCAAGTAAAACTGTAGCCAACGCTTGTAAATCTTCAACAGATAAACTGACATTCAGGTTTAACAAGACTGATTGATTGTAATGGTGAATATCTGTTTGTGTGCTCTGAAAAAAAGCAGATTGAATAGGACTTAAATCAACAGCACCTTGTAGGACACCTTCCTCCTTAACTATCTCTTTGGATTTAGTGGTATCACAATATTGCAAAAGTTCACGAATGTTTTGGTAGTTGAACATATCACGGACATCAAAATAAATATGATGTTCTATTGCTTTCGAGACAACTTGAATGGTTTTAATAGAGTCACCACCCAACTCAAAAAAGTTATCATTAACCCCTATCGTCTCCGGCTTAAGGTTTAATACGCCTGCCCAGATCGCAACGAGTTGTTGTTCTGTAGTGTTGCATGGCGCTAGATAGACTTGATTCGATGATAAGCTAACATCCATATTCTCTAAAGACCGACGATCCACCTTACCGTTAGGCGTCAATGGAATAGTCTCCAAGCTCACAAACGCTGCTGGTAACATATAATCCGGTAAGCTTTGTTGTAAATGCGCTTTTAACGACTCAGGGGATACATCAATCAACTGCCCTTCTTGCGTACCACTAGCCACATAATAAGCTATCAGCTGTTTATGACTTTCCTGCCCCTGAGCAACTACAACGCTCTCTTTTACCTGAGTACATTCAGTCAACCGAGACTCTATTTCGCCTGTCTCGATACGGAAACCTCGGATTTTCACCTGGGTATCTATTCGTCCTAAATATTCAACATTACCGTCATCAAGCCAGCGCGCTAAGTCTCCACTTTTATACATCCGTGTCCCTGGATTAAATGGATTACTAATAAACTTCTCATCCGTCAACTCTGAGCGATTCAAATACCCTCTAGCCAAGCCATCACCGGCTATATGTAACTCGCCAGGTACACCTTTAGGCACCGGGTTATTATGCTGGTCAAGAATGTAGATTTGAGTGTT
>CAZVDU010000284.1:0-2681 GCA_964625615.1 uncultured Pseudoalteromonadaceae bacterium
TGAACAAGGAACTCATCACGGTAGTTGTATGACACTCGTGCAGACCACTTATCGTTCTCAAAGAACCCACTAACATTGACGGTGTTAGGCGACAGCCCATTGTAATCACAGTCAGACGCACCAGAGTCAAGTGCACGGTCAATGTCACTTTCTACATAAGTGTAATTAAGTGAAGCACCAAAACCATTCTCCCAACCTTTTTGTAGGGCTAGTTCTGCGCCTGTGATAGAGCCTTCTTCACCATTACGTGTACGGGTGTCCTGGAAAGTCACATCGACCGTAATATCCTGATCGCTCGGATTAGCGACGTTACCCGCTGGGATAACGATCTCTCCGGGCACTGGTAAGGTCGACGCTTCTAGAAAGTTCTCAAAGTCTTTGTAGAACACAGACACACCAACAAAGCTAATTTCATCAACATACCACTCAAAAGCAATATCATAGTTTGTCGACTCAAAAGCCTCTAGATTAGGGTTACCACCTGTACTTGTAGGCGCATTCGACCGACCTGCAAAGGTATTGTTGACACCAAGAGACGTCAACGTAGGACGAGTTACCGTTTGTGAGAAAGCTGCACGCAATACAACATCGTCTGTTAAATCAAATTTGATGTTCGCAGATGGTAAGAAGTTCGTGTATGAGTTGCTAACAGATATTTGTGTTTCAGGTCCGAATACAGGTACTAATTGCGTATCGCCAATAGATTCCCTAAATTGAACAACGGGTTGGTCGACACCAAATGACGTAGTTTCTGTACGATCGATTCTAAAACCAATATTCGCTGTCCATGCAATCGTATCACCACCTTCCCAGAAAGTATTGACGAAACCAGAAGTCACTTCCTCATCAACACGGAAACTCCCAGCATTATTTAGTTCAGGTTCGAAGAAACCAAAAATTGAGTCACCGGCAGCATTTCTGCGAGCAATCAGGTCTGCAGCTGGTAACTCACCGGTACGAGCGGGGTCATTAATAGCTGCATCAGAGTTCAATGCCGCAAATGCATCTTCGAAAGAAGCTGTTAGGAAATTAAGTGGGATCCTATCTGATCCAGAAACGCCACTAAGGAAGTCACCTAAATTAACTTGGTTTAAGATACTGTCATCAAAGTCAACTGTATACCCACAAAAGGCACAAAAAATACCTGCGCCTTGCGTTGATGAGAAGTTGTCGAACAATTGACGCTCTTTACTTCTATCAGAATAGGCGGCACCAAAGGTAATTTTACTCAATAACCCTGACTCAAAGACATATTCGCCACCGGCTTTAACTTCGTTGATATCATCTTCAACTTCTTGCCTGTTCACGTTAACAAAGTGCAAACGCTGTATCGACGTATCTTGAGCACCAACAATATTTGTTATCGTCGCAATTTCTGCATCATCCGGTAATGCGATTAAAGGTGAAGCTGGTGCTAAAGCACCTAATACAACAAATGGGTTAGTTTGATCTCGCGTTGCATTAGACGTTGAGACATCAAAATTCAACGATAAAGAGTCGTTAACATCATATTGTAGATTCAAACCAACCAAGTAACTGTCAGCTTCACGGTTGTTTGACGTTAAGACATTGTCGTTTTGTGATTCGCTGACGGTAGTTAAACCAGGGTTACGGTTTATAAAATCAACACCGGGTCTATTAAACGCAACCACAGTTCCGTTCCCATCTATTTGTGGATTGATAAATGGTGGTGTAAAGAAACCAGAGAATTGTGTCGCAAATGAGTCTATTTCAAATGTGGTATATAAAGCATCAACGGTAACTTCTAACTTATCATTGGGCCTTGCTTGAAAACCACCATTGAACGTCAAACGTTCCCTGTCTTGAATATCGCGGCTAACGACAACTTGTTGTTGTACACGAGCACCAGCAGGTAAAGTACCCACATCATCGTCGACTAATCCAGAACTGCTTTCCGGTGCAAATATGGCTGCTGCGCCAGTTAAATCAGCAAAGCCGTTAGTATTAACCGTATCAAGCTGTGTCGCTCTATCTGAGTAGGAAATACCACCGGAGAAGCCATAGGTTTGATCTTCGTTAACCCAGTTACCAATAACTGAGAACTCCGGTGTTAAATCACCTCTTTGATCTTCATAGATACCTGACGCTGAGAAGTTAACGCTGTTTTGGCCATTCTCTAGAGGTCTTGCCGTGACGATATTTACCGTCGCACCGATGCCTCCAGATTGTAATTCTGGTATTGCACTCTTAAAAACTTCTGCACGTTGAATGATGTCCGATGAGAGAACGTCGAACGAGAATTCACGACCGTCATTATCAGTCGCTAATGTACGCCCATTTAGGAGTACTGTATTGAATTCTGGCCCTAAGCCACGAACAGTAATGAACTGACCTTCACCACCATTACGGTCAATTGCAACACCTGTAATACGCTGCAATGACTCTGCGACGTTTGCATCAGGGAATTTACCGACGTCTTCTGATGAAATCGCGTCTACAACTTGAGAAGAGGCACGTTTTATAGACAGCGACTGTTCTAGACTACCGCGAATACCGCGCACCTGAATGACTTCAACGCTAGATGCATCATCTTCGCTATTAGCTTCTTGAGCGACTGCTGAGCCCATTGTAACGCCCGCAGCGAGCGGAGCAATTAAAGCAGTTTTTACTGCCGCCCATAAATAACTTTTCTTCATTACCGTTCCCCATATGTGTCGAAT
>CAZVDU010000285.1:0-2632 GCA_964625615.1 uncultured Pseudoalteromonadaceae bacterium
CTGTACCGTATTCGGCATAACCTAATGTTCTGGATTCCCCGATACCGGCTATCTTGACACCGATGGCACCAGGCTCGATGGAAAACCCATAGGTAAAGATGAAAGCCATCATAAAGGCTACCGTTAATGCGCCGGCAAAATTCCCAACAAAAACGAGCCCCCAGTTTCTGAGTACGCCACCCATTGTTACGCCAGGTCGTTTATCTATCAGGGCGAGAGGGCACAGAACAAAAACGCCTGTGAGTAAGTCGAAACCCATCAGATAAAGCATACAAAACCCAACCGGAAATAATACCGCGCCCAGTAAAGCGTTACCTGTGGTGACAATAATCGTGATAGCGAAGGCTGCCGCGAGCGCTAAAATAGCGCCAGCCATGAATGCTCGAACGAGCGTATCTTTGGTGGCCATAAATATTTTTGATTCACCGGCGTCTACCATTTTGGTGACAAATTCCGACGGAACTAGATAAGACATGTGTTACCCCTATTTCTCTCTCAATGTTTAAAAACAACCTCTTTTATCGCTAGATCAGCGACTGTTGCCTTGTGCTACTTTGTCTTATCAAAACGATCTGACAGCTTTTGTAGTAGTCGCCATGCATAACGCAATTACTGAACCAATTTAATTAGTGCTTAAATATCAATGGTTAACATAGGGGTGAAGGAGTGAGTGCAACCATAATGATGCAAGGTTGCACTAAATTGGGGGTTGTCTTTATGGTTTTGGGTTAGCCTTCCAACTTTGCCAACATCTGTTTAGCATTGTCGTTACTGGCATTGAGCTCTAAAGACTTCTTATAATTCTGAATAGCGAGCTCTTTGTTACCTTTTAGCATATAGACTTCGCCTAAGCTGTCATAGGCATTGGCATCTTGAGGGTATAAAGCGACATAAACGGCGATATAGTTAACTGCTGCATCAAATTTCTTACGCATTACGGCACCGTAGCCTTGCTCGTTAAGTACACTAGGTCTGAGTAATCGAGAGTTCGGCTTTTTCTTTTGCCACGCTTTATACGCGGTAATACTTTCGTCGATAGTGCCTGACTCCGCTACTTCAAATGGCATAACCTCACCTGCCTCCAGCTTGCGCATAGCATAGGTTTTTAGCTCCGTACCTTCACGACTGAAAGTGACGTATTGTTTATTGTCGTCAGGGTTTGTTTCAATAGATAATAGATTTGCATGCGAGTCTAGAGCGAATAAGCCCTCACCTTGATAATACAATTCACCTTTGAATGAGGTTCCCCACACTCTTAATGGGTTTTTGTAGATAAGTTTGTTGCCATCTTTTTCGATAGTGACTATTTGATCGAAGTTTGATAGATAACGGCCTGAGATATCTGTGGTTAAGGATGTTTGCGGTTTCTGATTAATCGGCGTAATAGTTTCTTCCCACCCTAATGCGCTGATGATGTTTTCAATAACACCTTCAATGGCTGGTACACGTTGAGGCGTAGATGCATTACTGAATAACATAATGCCTTTACCACCCGTCATACTGCCCATAATATGACCACCCATGCCGGTATTAGAGCCGCCGTGTGAAAACCAGTCGATATTCGCGCGAGCTTCAAGACGCATCCAGCCTGCGGCCCAGCCGTCGACATTTTCTATGGTATGAACGCGCGTTGTTTCGTTAGCCACCCAAGATGAAATCACTTTCGTTTTTTCCCCCGACAGCGCTTTTTGATACTCAATCACAAATTTCGCCATATCTTCAGGCGTGCTCCACATACCCGATGGTGCGATTTGAGGACAAACCAGAATGCCATCGCCATTCAGTGTTAAGTCGCTGTTGTGGGCTTTGGCAATATTCTTTAGGAATTTAGTATGACCATTTTGGTACATAGTGGTGTTATTCATACCTAGAGGTGTGAATAACATTTCCTCTGCAAGTTGTTGCAATGTCTTGCCCGTAAGGTCTTCGATAGCAACTTGTACAATGACATACCCACCGCCGCTATAATTCCAATCGGTGCCAGGCGCAAACTCAATGCTAATAGGCGTGTTGTATCGGGGCAGCTTAACGCCATTTAAACTCTCAACGAGTGTTGGTATGTCGTCACCCAAGAAGAAGTCAGCGAAACCGCTTTGAGATGTGCCAGCGGTATGCGTTAACAATTCTCTGACAGTAATAGGATGATTTTCCGTAAAAGGGGATGTCGGCATCTGCCAACGCTTTAAGTACTGACTGACAGGTGCATCTAAGCTAAGCTTTCCCTGCTCTGCCAACATAGCCACAATAGTTGCCGTGACCGGTTTGGAAATCGAGGCAGTGGAATACGCAGTGCGCTTATCAACGTTGTCTTTGTTTTGCATGTCTTTATAACCAGAAGCATGGCTGTAAACAACTTCATAGTTATCAACCACGGCAAAGCTGATGCTTGGTATCTTGACTCGCTGTATAAATTCTCCGTAGTCCATCTTTTGTCCGTCAGGGCTGGTGAGGACACTTAATAGTTGTTCGTAATCTTTGGTCGGTGTCTTGGCTGATACCGATAGGGATAAAAGTGTGGCATAACAGAAAAGTAAAACGGCTAAAATGTCGGCTTTTCTTGGTTTATTAAATATTGAAGTGGTCATAGTGTCTTCCTTCATCACGGTAAGTGATTCCACTTTGGCGCAATAAT
>CAZVDU010000286.1:0-2576 GCA_964625615.1 uncultured Pseudoalteromonadaceae bacterium
TTAGTGCTAAAATTCCGTAGATAAGCGGAGGCTATACATAATTGTTACAATTTATGTTGACTGTTTTAACAAACAGGGCGTTTATCCGACGCTTGAACCTCCAAATACTAAAAATAAACTCGAATACTCTTTTCGATTAGGCTTTTGCTTTGAATCGGTATATCAAAGTGGGAGAGAGTCTAACCGTGATGAGTATATGTCTAGAGTAGCCAATTGCGTATGATTAAAATCAAGAAGGGCTTGGATCTTCCTCTCCAGGGAGCTCCAGAAAAACAGAGTATTCAAGACGGGCCGACTATTAGTCGTGTTGCTGTATTGGGTGAAGAATATATCGGTATGCGGCCAACTATGTTTGTGCAAGTTGGTGACGCCGTGAAATTAGGCCAGGTTTTGTTTGAAGACAAAAAGAACCCTGGGGTTAAATTCACTGCGCCTGCGGCTGGTAAAGTGTCACAAGTTAATCGTGGCGCTAAGCGTGTATTACAATCCGTTGTGATAGATGTTGAAGGTGATGAGGCCATTACTTTCGATAAATACACTTCACAAGAATTGTCAACGTTAAGTGCAACAAAGGTTCAACAGAATTTGAATGAGTCGGGGTTATGGGCGAGCTTACGTACCAGACCATACAGTAAGATTCCTGCACTAGGCAGTAGTCCGCGTTCAATTTTTGTTAATGCGATGGATACTAATCCTCTTGCCGCAGACCCTGCGATTATTATCGCAGAACGCGAAGATGACTTTGTCAATGGTCTTATGGTTTTGAACCGATTAACTGAAGGTAAAGTTTTTGTTTGTAAAGCGCCTTCGGCTAGTGTCCCTGTTGGTGGCGCAAAAGTTGACGTTAATGAATTTGCTGGTCCACATCCTGCGGGATTAACTGGTACACATATTCATTTCCTTGATGCTGTTGGTGCTGAAAAGACGGTATGGCAAGTTGGTTATCAAGATGTTATTGCTATAGGGCATTTGTTCAACACAGGTAATATTGATACCCGTCGTGTTGTTTCTGTTGCAGGTCCTGCCGTTAAGAATCCTAGCATTATTAGAACGCGCTTAGGTGCTGCTACCGATGAAATTATTGCTGGGAATCTGGTTGACGGTGAAATTCGTGTGATTTCAGGTTCAGTCTTGCACGGAACTCACGCAACCGAGGTTCATGCCTATTTAGGTCGCTACCATGTTCAGGTTTCTGCGCTAGTGGAAGGGCGTGAAAAAGAATTCTTTGGTTGGCTTAAGCCTGGCTCAAATATGCACTCTATTACACGTGCCTATTTGTCCCACTTGAACCCAAGTCGTTTGTTCAACATGACAACCACTACTAACGGGTCAGACCGTTCTATGGTGCCTATTGGTAACTATGAGCGCATTATGCCGCTGGATATTTTACCAACCTTGTTGCTACGAGACTTACTGTCTGGAGACACAGATGGTGCCCAAACATTGGGTTGTTTGGAGTTAGACGAAGAAGATTTAGCGTTGTGTAGTTATGTTTGCCCTGGCAAATATGGTTACGGACCTATCTTGCGTGAGTGTCTCACCAAGATTGAACAAGAGGGTTAATTCATGGGTTTGAAATCATATTTAGAAAAAATTGAACCGAACTTTGAACCAGGCGGCAAATACGAAAGTTGGTATGCCTTGTACGAAGCTGCAGCAACGATTTTTTATACACCTGGTAAAGTTAATGCCGGTGTTACACATGTGCGTGATAGCGTTGATTTAAAACGTATAATGATTATGGTTTGGATGGCAACATTCCCAGCCATGTTTTACGGCATGTTTAATGTCGGTCAACAAGCGCATGAAGCTCTATTAGCTGGTGCTGGTGTATTACCTGATGTATGGCAAGCTGGTTTATTTAGCGCATTAGGCGGTCAACTGGGCTTAGAATCTACAGGCTCATTCTCAATGTTCCTGTATGGGGCTTGTTTCTATCTTCCGATTTATGTCACAGTCTTTGCTGTAGGAGGCTTTTGGGAAGTCTTATTTGCGTCGGTTCGTAAACATGAAGTTAACGAAGGCTTTTTCGTAACCTCCATTCTCTTCGCGTTAATTTTACCGCCCACAATCCCATTATGGCAAGCTGCCTTAGGAATTTCATTTGGTATTGTTATCGGCAAAGAAGTCTTTGGTGGTACAGGTCGCAACTTCCTCAATCCGGCTCTTTCCGGACGTGCTTTCTTATACTTTGCTTACCCTGTGCAAATGTCAGGTGACGCTATCTGGACTGCTGTTGATGGATTTTCGGGTGCGACATTACTAGGTCAAGCAGCTGCTGGTACAATTGACTACGCAAATACCGCGCTATGGGCTGATGCATTCTGGGGTAACATTCAGGGTTCTGTTGGTGAAGTTTCTACAGCTATGTTGGCGTTAGGTGGGTTATTCATTATCTACCTTAGAATAGCGTCGTGGCGCATCGTTTTAGGTGTGTTGATAGGTACTGCAGCGTTTGCATCATTGCTGAACTTAATTGGCAGCTCGACAAATCCAATGTTTGCAATGCCATGGCAATGGCATTTGGTTACTGGTGGCTTTGCCTTCGGTATGTTCTTTATGGCGACAGACCCAGT
>CAZVDU010000287.1:0-2503 GCA_964625615.1 uncultured Pseudoalteromonadaceae bacterium
CTTACCAGTTAAATCAAAAGGGTTTGTATTCATATAAAATTCCTTAAGCTGTCATTCCACCATCGAGAACAACGCTGTTACCGGTCATAAAACTTGATTCATCACTACACAACCACGCGATAGCAGTTGCTATTTCATCAACCTCTCCCAACCGCTTCATGGGGTTTCCTCGAATTAGCTTATTTGCCATCTTTTCACCCACCTGATCGAGCATCTTCTCAACCATAGGTGTGCGAATAAAACTAGGACAAACCGCATTGACACGAATGTTAGCTTTCGCATATTCCACAGCAGCTGTCTTAGTCAGACCTATAACACCGTGCTTAGTCGCACAATAAGGTGCTACTAAAGGTGCTGAATGAATACCAGCAACGGAAGAAATATTAATCACATGTCCTCCGCCATTGGCTAACATCTGTTTGATTGCTTGCTTCATGCAATACCAAACACCAGTCAAATTAACGGCAATATTCTTGTGCCATATAGCATCATCTACTTCCGCCAGTGGCGCTGGTAAATGATCGATACCAGCATTGTTTACAACGATATCAACCAAACCAAAATTATCTTTTGCTAAAGCGAACATTGACGTCACGGAATCCGCTTCACTCACATCTACCGCCAAGAATGATGCTTCAAATCCATCAGATATTATCTGTGCAACCAACTCTTCACCCAGAGCTGTATTCATATCTGCAACAGTCACCTTTGCGCCGCGGCTTGCCAAAAGCTTAGCAGAAGCAGCACCAATACCTGAGGCACCACCGGTGATCAAGATATGCTTTCCCCTTACTGAGTCGTCAGCCATATCAATCAGCCTTTAACACTAGTTTACCGAAATTCTCACCCCGGAATAACATCATGAGCGTGTCAGGGAAATTCTCAAACCCTTCAACAACATGCTCTTTAGCAACCAGCTTGCCTTCTGCGATCCAGCCTGCCATTTCCGCCGCAGCTTTACCGTAATTAGCCGCATTATCAAATACAACGATACCTTCCATACGCGCACGGTTAACCAATAATGACAAGTAGTTAGACGGCCCTTTAACAGGGGTTGTATTGTTGTACTGGCTTATTGCACCACAAACAACAATACGTGCTTTCATCCTAATTCTAGTAAGGACGGCATCCAAAATATCGCCGCCCACATTGTCAAAATAAACATCTATGCCTTTTGGACAAGCGCGCTTAAGTCCCGCTGACACATCTTCATTTTTGTAATCAACGACCTCATCAAAACCCAACTCATTAATGAGGTAATCACACTTTTCTTGTCCACCAGCGATACCAACCACGCGGCAACCTTTAATTTTTGCAATTTGCCCCACAACACCACCTACAGCGCCGGCAGCACCTGATACAACCACAGTTTCACCCGGTTGAGGCATACCTGTATCTAGGATACCGAAGTAAGCTGTCATGCCGGGCATACCGAGTACGCCAAGATAACGCTCTAGCGGTGCTAAATTAGGATCTATTTTATGGAAGCCTTCTGATGTTCCAGCATAGTATTGCTGAACACCGCAACCACCATAAACATAGTCGCCTTCAGAAAATGCGGGATCTGTCGATTTAAGTACTTGCCCAACTGTACCCGCGCGCATGACTGCACCTATTTGTACAGGCTCGATATAAGACTTACCGTCATTCATCCATCCACGCATGGCAGGGTCCAACGAGATATAATTTACTTTTACCAATATCTCTTTGTCACCTAATTCAGGCACGTCAGTTTCAACCAAGTCCCAATTCTCGGCAGTTGGTTCACCGACCGGTCTTTTTGCGAGTAAAAATTGTTTGTTTTTCATCTTTTTTCCTTCAATAACTTTGCTATCACAGCAGTCTTAACTGCCATTCATTAAAACCATTCTGGTTGCATGGATGAACAGGTATCATCCATCTTTTCTAACAACTCTAAATCACGCTTTATTGCGGGTAATTCCCAATTGACGAAGTATTTAGCTGCTTGAATTTTACCTTGATAAAAGGCTTTATCTTGATCGGTTAATTGTTGCTCTAACGCTTTCTCTGCCGTTATCGCTTGTCGTATCCAAATCCAGCTCATGACAATCTGTCCAAAGACATTCATAAAAGATTGCGCATTAGAAATCACAGCGGGCAGTTGTTCATTGCGCAATGCTTTTCCGACCAACATAAGAACGGGTTCCAGTTGTTGAATGTAATACCCAACACTGGCAACAAGTTGTTGACTTGCGGGTCCAGAAGCTTGTGTAAAATCAGTTGTAATTTGTTTTTGCAGCAGCGCGAGACCAACACCGTTTTTCTGCCACACTTTACGTGTCATTAAATCCAGAGCCTGGATCCCGTTTGTACCCTCATGAATGGGGTTTAATCGGTTATCACGCCAACACTGCTCAACAGGATATTCTCGCGTATAACCAGCCCCACCCAGTACCTGAATAGCTAAATCATTCGCTTTTGGTCCATATTCAGACGGCCAGGCTTTTACAACAGGTGTGAGTAAATCCAAAAGCTGGAAAGC